>JACZUZ010000119.1 GCA_022572905.1 Candidatus Zixiibacteriota bacterium
CTCAGCTCTTACGGATGAAGATGGAGAATTCTACATACTTGACATTCCTGCTGGCAGATATAGCGTTGCAGTAACATTTATCGGATATGACATGATAACCAAGTCAAATGTACGTGTGCTTCTTGATTTGACTACGCCATTGGATTTTTCAATCAAGATACGAACTGCGGAAATTACGGAGCCAATCATTGTAACCGCGGAGCGTCCACTGGTCCAAAAAGATTTGACCGCCAGCCGTTATACTCTAACCGCTGATCAGATCGCCTATCTTCCAAATGCAATCTCAATAGCCGATGTGCTAACCAATATGTCAGGAGCGGTTATCGGTAGAAATGGAAAACTCCATATCCGTGGCGGACGTGCCGGGCATTTGACGTATATCTTCAACGGCGTAAACGTGACCGATCCGTTCAACCGGAACGTAGGACTCCGAATTGTTCCGAGTACCTTAGAGGAGATCAACCTGACCAGCGGAGGTTTCCCGGCTGAGTATGGCGAGGCCGGATCAGGAGTGGTCAACGCCGTAACTCGCGAGGGCGGCGACTCCTATACGGGGTCGATAAAAATATATGATGGGTCAACGCAGAAATTCGATGTGAACACGGGTGACTTTGAAAAACTGGCCCGAAGCGACAACCAGGCCGTGATTGTAAGTATTTCAGGGCCAATTGAATTTGCGGGACAAGGCAAAGCTAACTTTTTCGTGGCCGCGGAAGGATTGCGCGACGGAGGTTATCTCCCGCACAATTTCAAAAAATCCAAAACGCTAACGGGAAAACTTACCGCCCGCCCGGCTGCGAACATAAAGATAGCCGTATCCGGAACGATTTTTCGTGATGCCGCCGATAAATTCGATCACCGTGATGTGAACGGAATTTCATACAATTTCAATCTGGACGGATCTGGACTGATAAAGAAAGAATCTGATGTTCTTGGTCTTCGCTCGACGTTGTCTCTCAACCCAACAACAATAATAAACGCAGGAATCGGTCATTTCCGCTCTCAATTCAAATTGGCTCCTGAGCATCTGTTTGACACTTATTGGAATGAATGGCCGGGGTTTGTTCCCGACTCAGATGGAAATTATGATCCGTCCAATGGAACTCTCCACGTAGACAATTACAACTACGCCGAAGAGTATGGATATACCGGGTTTACTTATGGCGACGACTTTAGTCCGCGTTACTCGTTCCGTCGCGCCAGCTATAACACAATCGATGCGAATATCGTCAAGCAGTTTGATAAGAGTAATCAACTGAAGGTGGGCGGAGAATTCAGGAAGTACGATATTTTCTGGGACGAAAAGCAGTTCTTGAATCCAACTCCATTCGGTGAGAAGTATAATTACTTTCCATCTTATGGCTATCTGTACGCGCAACATAAACTTGAATACTCTGATGTGATCATAAACGCCGGATTGCGCTACGATTATTTCTCAAGTCGAGTAAATTATCTGGAGCAATCATACATTGACGGTTCGTCTTTTTGGAGCTCTTCCACGCCAAAATCGCAGGTATCACCGCGTCTGGGGGTGTCCCATCCTGTGGCTGAGAATACTATTCTGCGATTTAACTATGGTTATTTCTTCCAGGCGCCAAGTTTCGCAAATATGTTCATGAATCTAAATGGTGAAATCAATAGTGTCTTTCCATTGTTGGGAAATCCTGATCTGAAACCTGAAAAAACTATTGCCTATGAAATTGGACTCGGCCACGCCATTTCTCCTGATCTGGTTCTGGATATCACCGCGTATTACAAAGACATAGAGAATCTGGTAGCGACTCGCGAGGAGTTCGTCAGTCCGGCCTTTACTGTGACCAGATTCTTCAACGAAGATTACAGCTCTGTCAAGGGATTCGACATATCGCTTACAAAGAGACGCTCAAGATACTTATCAGGTGTTTTGAATTATAGCTTCATGATCGCGAAAGGCAACTCTCCGGAAGATAGATTCGCCTACTATAATATTATTACTAATCCGGATGAGACATTACCAACAAAGGAATATTTCCTGGATTTCGATCAGAGGCATACGATAACGGTGAACTTGGATTTACGCACAACGCGTGGCTGGAGAGGCAAACCACTTGGAATACCAATGAAAGGCGCCTGGGGTCTTAATATCGTAGGTCGATATGGTTCCGGCTTGCCGTTCACCAAGGTCAATTTGAAAACAGGCTCGCGAGTCGGAGGACGAAACGAATTTCGTATGCCATTCACTTACACTATAGACGCAAGAGTAAATCGCGATATTTTCTTCGGCCAAAGTAAAATGTTTATATCGTTCTTTGTTGAAGTTGAGAATCTATTTAATCGCAAGAATGTCATCAATGTTTATCCCACTACGGGATTGCCGGACGATGATGGTGTAGCCTACACTGACGGTGGCGCTCTGGTTACATCGGCGGAGGCTAGCCGTCTCTACGATCTGATTGTTCGCGATCCGCAAAATTATGGCCGTCCCAGAACTATTCGCACAGGACTGCAATTCAATTTCTAGTAAACCAAATCGAATAACTGAGATACGAAAATGTATTGCAACAAAATTAAAATAGCGTCATCTGGAAAACTGAGAATGAGAATTTTACTTGTCTCGCTTGCTTCTCTATCTTTCTTGATTGCAATTGGTTCAGTGGAAGCCAGAATCAATCCACCGCAAGTTGAAATAGAGCAGGGAACCCCTCAACTCTCGCAATCAGTGCTTCCGTCACAGGTTCGTCAAGTCACTCACAACAAGGGCAATCTTGTTACGACCGTGGACAACTGGGGTCTGATCGGTGGATACAGCTTTATATCCGCCGAAGACTATCCGTCGGGAGAATGGCCTCGCGGTTCCGCGCACAGCTATCTCGCTGAAATGAAATACTGGATGGGAGTAGTGAACTCCGTGGGAGACACACTTCTGGCGAATACCAACGATGACTTCCAACCAATTCCGTCTTTGAGACTCAGCGCGAATTCATACGATATTTTCAATTCCACCGACTCACTTTCATATGATTACGTAGCCAGCGACACTATCGGAAGCGGCGTAGGTTCTCCGGCGCTTGGATGGCGGGTCTGGAATAACGACAGCTCGACATTCGTTTACAACCAGATTTATTCAACGATCGACTCCAGTTTCCACCCGGGTGGCCCGGTGGCGGTTCAGGAATCGCATTATCGTTTCGACGACGGAGCCCGCGGTTTCGCGGCTCTGGGTCTCGAAATGACACAAACGATTTATCAGTGGAATTTCTGCTACAATGAGAATTTTATGTTCGTGATTCTTGATATCAAAAATGTTTCCGGAGAAGATTATTCAAACTTCGCTTTCGGTCTGTACTGCGACTTTGACGTAGGTGGAAATTATGCCCCCACAGGCGAAAACGGACGACTCGGAGATGTTGTCGATTATGACACAGCTGCGGGGTTAGCCTGGACATATGAGCTTGACGGCTATGACGAAGGTTGGAGTTCAACCACCGGAATCATGGGCACCAAGATTCTGCAAATGCCCGGCAATGTGGGAATGACATCTTTCAAAACAGGTATCTGGGATCTCCTGCCTCTTGATCCGGACGAGGACGCCGAGCGCTACGCCTTGATTTCAACAAATCAATTCGATACGCCGCTTCCTCCGGATGACCAATATTATATACAATGCTCGAACGGAATAAGTCTGCCGAACGGCCAAACAGTACGTTTAGTTTTCGCTATTGTAGCCGGAAAAGACGAAACCGAGTTTCGCGCCAATGCGGATTTGGCCCAAACGCTTTATGACAATTTCTATGTCGGACCGCTTCCTCCGCCGACTCCCAACCTAACAGTTCGCAATGGAGACGGGATAATCTATTTGAGCTGGGATAATCAGGCTGAAACTTTTGTTGATCCGTTAAGCGGCGTTCAGGATTTCCTTGGCTACAAAATTTACCGTAGCGTCGATTTAGGCCAGACCTGGGGAGAACGTGACTATTCCGTGGCCTCGTCATGTCAGACTGTTGAATATTTTCCTCTAGCCATATACAGACAGTCAATTACCGGGGAGCCGATGGCTCATTCGTTTATTGACGACAGCGTTACTAACGGAGTTGAATACTGGTACTGTCTGGCCGCTTTTGACACAGGTGATACATCTGTGCCGATTGAATCACTTCAGAACGCTTTTGGATTGCCTGACGCCGACGCGAATGTCGTTCGGGCCATGCCCGAAAGCTCTCCCGCCGGATATTATAGCGCCCAGTCAACTGTGCTTCACACGGTAACAGGCGACTCATCCGCCGGAACTATCTGGCCAACAATTCTGGATAAAATTGCGGCCGGTTCTGATCTTCACAAAGTCGGATTCTATGAAGATGACATCACAACATGGTGGGCGCTGACGAATAATGTAACAGGCGACACGCTTCTTCGCGATCAGACATTGCAGTTTGATTATATGGAAGCTATTTCAGATTCACTGGCCGCGTTCTTTGACATAGTGAACGGAATGCAGGTTGCGGTATTTGACGGTTCATTCGTACCTGACTCCACGGTCCAAATAGGTTTTGCCTCTGCGGGTGTTACGACCCTTATAGTTCGAAACTTCCTGGTCACACCGGACGCGTTCGGCGCTCCGCGCGGAAGCGCTAAACAGTTCAGACCTGATTACGAGATTCGCGTCACTGCGACTGGATCAAGCGCCTTTGACTCTTTTGATGGTGTAACACCGGTTTCCGCTCCATTTGAAGTATGGAATATCACAACTAATCAGAGACTGCATATAGAAATTTTCGATTGGTCTGTCAATGGCGCGTACGACGCGGCGGATGGCGATTACGTTCTGATTGTCAATTTTCCCTATGACGGAGCGCCGCATCCTGAAGTTTGGCCGTACAATCACAGTTGGATGATACAGTTTGAGCCGGCCGAGGCCGCCTCGCTCCAGCCCGGTGATGTTTTCCGTATAGCTGGCGCTCCACTTAACGGGCCGGATGATGAATTCTACTTTAGTCCCGACGGAATTAACGCTTCGCTGGCCGCGCAAGAGTTGGAAGATGTTAAGGTTGTCCCGAATCCGTATTTTGGCAGAGCTTCATGGGAGAATAGAAACACTCCGACAAAAATCAACTTTACCAATCTACCAGGTGAATGTGAATTGAGAATATTTACGCTTGCGGGTGATTTTGTCAAAAGTATTTCGCACAACTCCGGTGGCGGAGATGAATCATGGGATCTGCTCTCTGAAAGCGGGCAACTTATCGCTTCGGGTATGTATTTCTTCCATGTGTCGTCAACAGCGGGAGAATTCGTGGGGCGCTTCTCAATTGTTAACTAGACGGTGAGATATTGTTTCAAGAGATATTGCTTCAAGGGATATGGCTTCAAGGAAATGGCAAATGAAAACTCATAGCAAAAAAACGAATTCTAGAAGAATACTTAGCCTTGTATTAGTAACGCTAGTTGTTATGGCTTCGTTTGTCTCTCTATTGTCGTCTTCCGCAAGCGCCCAAACAAATTTCACTCGCTCCGGATCGGCGGGAGCGCAATTCTTGAAGATCGGTGTTGGCGCGCGCTATCTGGCTCTCGGTGAAGCCAGTGTCGCCGCTAGCGGGGATGCATTCTCGCTTTACTGGAATCCCGCTGCGTTAACAGAGATTGACGGCCAACAGCTAGCGTTTACTCATGTGAATTGGATTCTGGATGTTAGTCTGAACTATGCCGCCTATGCGAAACGGATTGAGGATTTCGGTGTTCTGGCTGTCGGCGTTACTGCGTTGACCGTTCCCGAGCAGGAAATCACGACAGTCGAAGAGCCCAACGGTGTTGGACGCAATTATAGCGCCTCATCATATGCGATCCAGATTGGGTTCGCGCGTGAATTGACTCACCGCTTCTCGTTCGGCGCAGGTGTCAAATACATCTACGAATCAATTCATCTGGAAAACGCCACAGGATTCGCATTTGATTTTGGCACGATGCTCCATACCGGTTTGCGCTCACTACGCCTCGGAATGAATATCAGCAATCTTGGCGGTGAAATGCGCTTTGATGGACCCGATCTGGGAATTCAATATCTGGACAATACCGGAGATGGAAGCAAGATTCCGGTCGATTCGCGTATCGCTGTTGAATCGTATGATCTACCCCTGACTTTCAGAGTCGGAGCGGCCTATGATTTTGACTTGTCGTTTGATTCGCGCTTCACGATACTCTCTGAGATGAAGCACCCCAACGATAATGACCAGCAGTTATCTTTCGGCTTTGAGTATTCAAATCGAGAAAAATTCTTCCTCCGCTCAGGATATAAATTCAATTACGCCGAGGAAGGTCTGACCCTGGGCGCCGGTCTGATCGCTCCCTTTGGAAACGATAATGGCCTGGTGATTGATTACGCCTGGTCTGACTTCGGCCGCCTCAATTCAGTACATCGTTTCTCAGCCGTAATAGACTTTTAGTCCTGCGTTGGTTTTTTAGACCACCACCCGCTT
>JACZUZ010000120.1 GCA_022572905.1 Candidatus Zixiibacteriota bacterium
CCTTTGACGCTTTTCCAATGTTTTCGTTTGACGGTAAGTCGCTAGTGTTCGCGTCAAACCGATACAACGCCAGGGATCACGAAACCAATATCTTCATTGCGGATTGGAAATAATCTCGGATTTAGCGCGAAGCAATATTTATTGCGAAATAATACGGGATTAAACATCACTCCATTTTCCCTTTAGATTGCAGACGTGTCTGCACGCGCGTCTTTACATAACTCTGCGCACAACTCTGCGCATATGCTTTTCTATTCATACATCCTGAGTTAATTAGCCAGCGTCTGCGACTATTGTCGCACAGCGTATCATGTTGCATCGATAATCAATTGGAGCTAAGAGGCTGCCGCTCAGCTTGTTACTCTCGCGTCGCTTCTAAACGTAAGCGAAATCTGTCTACCTTTTCTCAAGGCGCCTCTTTTGCGAAAAGCAATATCGGATACGAATATCGAACCGCGAAAAGGAATTCTGATGCTGGACAATAAATTCGAAAAAGGATTCACCAGGAATCGTCTGGAGTCAATGATCGAGCCGCGAGTCAAAAAAGACGAGCGCGGATTCTATCTGCTAACTCTTTCGGAAAACGTTCCAGTGTATTTCGATGACTTTTACCGTTTCCTCGCACAGGTCTATTACAACTGCGTGTCTCAGATGGAAGAAATAGAGCGAAAGATAGAGGAAACACCTCAGAAAAACGCTGAAACGCTTTCTTTTTATCGCGCACGAATGATAATAATCAATATCGTGAAGAAGAATGCGCTGATGTTTTACATGGATAGTTCGAATTTCGGAGTGATTATGACCCCCTGGTGTTTCGGAACAGTTGTTCTGGAGAAGACAGAAATGTATAGGGATAGAATCGCCCGTGGCGACGCACACGATCCCAATGTCCCGGATTTCCCCTATGATGTAATTCGCTATCTCGATGAAATAACAAAAGCGACTCTTCTTGAGTTATTCAAGTTTCCGGAAAATGCTTTCCAAATGCGCTGGCAATACAGCGAACTGGTCCGGCGATATACCAAAGTGCTCGGAAATATCACCGACTCATTGCAATCTGTATTACTAAAAATTCGCAACTACCAACCTTGATTTCGAGAACGTGAGCGTAGACCCGGCAGAAGAAAAATTGTAGCGCAAGATTAAGGCGAGTCCCTTATCCTTTCCCTCCCGCCTGTAGCGAACCGGGCTCCAGTTTTCCTACCGCTGGAGCGCGGTTCTTTTTATTTCATATTCCTCTTGGAAAAAATCCCTGTTCAATTATTGAGCGCTGAGTGATGACGATCGGCCGATATCTAGATAAATCGGGGTCTATTATATTTCCATATCTGGTACCATGCCACGTTACATAAAAACATCGCCACAGCTCAATTATGTCCCAGTGAGCCTCGAAGCGCTCCGTATTGACTCTGTCTTGAACTTTGACTTATACGTTCAGGTAGATCGCAACAAATTGTCTCTCTATAGAAGCGCCGCGCTTCCATTTACGGAAGCAACAATGCGACGGCTAATTGAACATGGTGTAACAACTCTCTACATAGATGGCTCCTCGCGGAAAGAGTACCAGATATATATGGAAGAGAATTTGGCTGAGATTCTCCGGAGTCCGGATCTTCCGGAAGCCAAGAAAGCTTCAATCCTCTATGACACCAGCACGGAGTTAATCCGCGATGTACTTGAGAATCCCACTTATGGGGAAAATATTCGCCGAAGCAAGAATATGGTTCAGAACACAATCTCTTATATGCTTCAGGGGCGTGAGGCTTTCCTGAACTTGCTCCGTCTTACCAGTGTAAATTATACCGTATACACTCATTCGGTTAATGTTTGCACTCTGTCTGTAGCGCTTGCGCAGAGGTTAAAGAACGCAGATCAAAAATTTCTCTATGAATTGGGCATTGGCGCTTTGCTGCACGATATAGGCAAAGCTCGCGTTTCCGAGAGAATCCTCAACAAAACTACAGCGTTATCAGCTATGGAACAAGAGATCATGCGTCGTCATCCGCGCTGGGGCGTGGAAATGCTGCGAGAGACAGGCGAAGTTCCGGCCGCGGCATACAGCGCAGTCTTGCAACACCATGAACGCGGAGGACGTAAGGGATATCCCGATAAACTGGATATGCATGAAATGCATGTCTATGGAAAAATCGTGGCCATCGCGGATTCATTCGACGCTATGACAACTGAGCGTGTTTATCAGAAAGCTATGGAAACCTATCCGGCCTTGAAACTCATGCACACATTAAAAGGCCACTTCGATTCTGAGCTCCTCAGAGAATTCACAATGCTTCTAGGTCCCGATGGCGAACCAATTTCCACATCTTCGGAAACAGCAGAATAAACAAAACCTTCTGATTGACTCTCAATCACGTTTCGATGTAAGTTGCCTATCCGCGCGCTAATTCAACGCGGAATTTTGTTTGCGCCTATCAACATTTGAGGAGAGGTTAGAAAAAAATGAGCAAACGCGTAATTTCGACGTCCAAAGCGCCCGCCGCCATAGGACCCTATTCTCAGGCAGTAAGTGTTTCCTGTGGTGAGGCCGTGTATATTTCCGGTCAAATTCCACTTGATCCGGTTACTATGAAAATAGTCGGTGAGACCGCCGCCGAGCAGGCCATTCAAGTATTCAAGAACATTCAGGCAATACTCGATTCGGCCGGCCTGGAAAAGTCCCATGTGGTGAAAACTACTATTCTGCTTCAATCCATGGATGACTTCGCGTCGGTGAATGAAGAGTATGGAAAATTCTTCGCAGAGCCCTATCCGGCGCGCGCGGCATTCGCCGTAGCCAAACTCCCCAAGGACGCGCTAATCGAAATTGAAGCGATTGCGATGAAGTGAACCTCAAACTTCCGAGCCGACGCAGCCCCGCTACCGCCCATAACGGCAATTTAAACGTCAATAATTAATTTGTATATAATTCCCATATCGATATTAATAGCGTTACCGCCCGGGCGGCCGATATACAGAGAATAGGATAAACTCGTCCGGAAAAGCGCAATACTTAATATATAGGCGATAAGAAACGACTTGCGGAAGCGAAGTCCGCCAACTAAAAAATCATTTTTCCAAATACTGTACGCCAATTACAATGCCCAGCGGATCAGACACCATACTTTCTTCAGGAGTTTTCTATTCGCTGGCTGTTGTTACGATATTCAGCGCGTCTCTGGCAATCACAACTAAGGAGCCGCGCAAGTCTATGATTATGTTTATGGTAATGTTATTTGGAATAGCGGGATTTCTGGGCGCTGAAATTGATTATAGGGTGACAATTGTCATCGCTTCTATCGTCGGACTTGCCGCATGGGCGCTTCATTTTCGAAACGCTATTGAGGGTTCCAAGTTTGAAGAAGAAAAACTATCGGACAAATCCTCGGACAGATTGTCAATTCAGGCGATTGTATATTTCCTATTGATCTCATTCGTGATTTGCGGGGCGCTGTCCTGGAAATACAGCGTTTGGTCTCCCCATTCTGAAGGAGAATCAATTTTGATTTCGGCCTTCAACGACACTTTCCTTCAATATCTTCCGGTGACTATCATTTTTATATTTGCGGCAGGATCGCTTATACTTTTTGTTCTGGCGACGAATAACCCAGCCGGAAACAAAGCAATTGCGAAAAAAACTCCTGCCAGGGAGATATCATGACTCCCGGGCAGTTCCAAATGTTAAGCGTGGCGCTTTTTTGTATAGGCGTATACGGACTGTCATTACGTCGCGACTCAAGACGTATGATAATCTCTCTCGGAATAATGATCGGCGCTGTGGCCCTGAGTTTGATTGGGTCTAACTTGACTATGAATACCGAAAACGCAACGGGTGTCTATTTCGCCGTTATGCTAATTCTTTACGGATTAGTAGTCATGTTCTTGCTTGCGCAATCTGGAAGAGCTCTCAAAAGAGTAGAGTCAAGCGATTCAAATTCCGTTAATTCCACCGCGCCCGAATCCGAAGCGTCCGATTTCATCGCGCCTGAAACCCGCCCGACCGTTTCCAGTAGTGGCGCTGACTGGCGGAAGAAAATTTCGCGAGAAACATTGATCGCTCTCCAGATTCCATTAATGCTGGCGATTGTTGTAGGAGACTCTCTTTCTCGCATAAGTCCTTTAGGTTTCTATGCTTTTCTTTTGGGAATAGTGGCCTTATCTTTTCTAGCGATTCGTGCTAATAAAGCCGGAGGAAACGAGAACGCTCCGAGTGACACCGCCAACACAAGGGAGCCTCAAAATCCAGGTAGGCTGGATGAGGCGAAAGTATTATAGTCGGCGTACGTTTTATTCGGGCGTCAGAGCGCTAAAAGAGTGAAAATTAATCATGGCCGTAAACCTCAGTCTCCTGTCTCCAGTATTCGTACTCCTGCTTGTCGGAGGTGGATTGTTTTTGTATATGGCGCTGTCCGGAAGGTCCATGCCATATACTGTTCAGCTAGTGATAGCGTTGTGCGGTCTGACGTTGGCGGGGGCTCTGACGATTTACTTTCCGTATGGCATTGAAGCGGAAAGAATTCTTCTTAACGATCCGTTGTCGAAATTTATTAAAGTCTCCGCTCTACTGAGTGCGGCGATTTTAGCGGCGCTTAATCCGACCCGAGCTAAAAACGATTTTCAAAACACGACATTTTTGCCCTCGTTACTTATTTCTACGGTTGGACTTTTCGTAATGGCTTCGGCGTCGGACCTGGTGGCTCTCTTTTTCGGAATGGAGCTGGCTTATTTGCCTGTATATTTAAAAAACATTATTAGATCAAATGACAGCGCTGCGCCGGACAGGAATAAGTTCTATGATTCCTTAAGTCTGATTTCAGGCGCTGTTTTTTGCGCGCTGGGTTTCGCTCTTCTGTATGGACTGAGCGGCTCAACAAATCTCATTCAAATGAAAATAAATTTCTCATTACTATTCCTTTCGTTTCAGCGCATTGGCCCTGCCTTCATAGTTGGCGCTGCGCTGGTCATTGTCGGACTAGTTGTCAAAATGGGCGCCGCTCCATTTCATCTTTGGTGGTCGTGGAGAACGCACGAGAGAGCGCAAAGTTCAATCAGCGTGACGTTGTTCATAGGTATCATGTCAGGTGTAATCATCGTATTGAAGACTCTGACAAACGGACTAATTGCTTTCTCCGATGATGTAATGGCTCCGTTGAATTGGCCCCCGCTTCTTTCCGCCTTTGCCAGTTTATCAATTCTGTGGAGCGCGATTGTTCTGCTTAGAGCAAGGAGTCTTGGCGAATTTGTTACCGGCTTTTTTATGGCGCAGATGGGATTTTTACTGGTAGCGCTAAGGATCGCAACTGTAGCCGGTATCGTCGCAAGTCTGTTTCAATGTGTCACGCTTTTACTGACTATCATTCTATTAACAGGCGCGCTGAATTCAATTTACTCCGGATTTGAAAAAAACCACTTTTCTGCTCTGCGCGGAGTCGCGAAAAAAGCGCCCGCGCGGGGAATTGCCCTGATATTGTGTCTGGCTTCGTTTGCCGCTGTTCCTTATACCGGCGGGTTTCTGGCCCGTCAGAAGCTGATTGAGGCGACTGCGGACATTGAACTGTGGTGGTTGTTGACCCTCGTGATCCTGATTTCGGTACTTGTAGCCTATCGCGCTCTTCGCTTAATCTGGACAATCTTATCGCCCCCTCCTGCCGACGAAAACGCTGTGGTTCTTGATATGGTAGATAACTACCGGACAAATATTACGGCGCTGGTGGGATCTATTCTGCTTGTTGCTGTGGGTGTCTTTCCGGAACCGACAATTGCGCTGGCGGTCCGTGTGGCGGAGAGTTTCATGATATAGGAGTTTGGCCTAAATTGATTTGAGTCAAAACCGTGTGAAACGGTATTGACAAACATTGAGATCCGCTTATGATAGTTCTGCGGAGGCTTGTTGAACTTGAAGGATTTAATATGGCTAATTCGGCGCTGGAAATATTGCGAAAAAGATTTGTTGGCGGGGTGCTGGTTGTAATTCCGCTGATTGTTACTTACGTGGCTCTGAAATTCCTGTTTGAATCGATTGACGGAATTTTATCTCCGGTAATATATGATATTTTTGGGTATTCTATTTTCGGCCAGGGGGCATTGATTACGATTGTATTGATTCTCCTGGTTGGATTCTTTTCTCATAGCTTGTTCGGCGCCACTATTATCCGCGCTGGCGAGAAAGTTCTCAACCGAGCGCCGGGCGTGCGCACTATATATATTGCCGCCAAGCAACTACTGGAAGCCGTGACATTGCCTCAGGGTAAAGCGTTCAAGCAAGTTGCACTGATTGAATTTCCACGAAAAGGCGTATATTCCCTTTGCTTTGTGGTCGGGAATCCGAAACTGAAAATCGATATTGAACAATCAGAGATGATTACTCTCTTTATTCCCAGCACTCCGACTCCCGTGTCCGGCGCCGTGATCATGACCAAACCAGAGGAAGTCACACTGCTTGATATGACT
>JACZUZ010000121.1 GCA_022572905.1 Candidatus Zixiibacteriota bacterium
GCAGAGGATACTGCCCTACAGTGACTATTTTCCAAAAATAAGCCCCACTGAAATTCCGGCAAAATTCAATGAAGTCGATCCGCCGAAACGAACAAACTGAGGAGTTAGCACTATCAGATTGTTCTTTCCAACAGGGAAGGCGAAGCTCAACGCAACGCCAGTGAATCTGACTTTGCTATTTGATCCAGTCATACTAGTGAACCCTCCAAAAATTCTGCCCATTACGATGGAAGACCTATTAATTATTCGAACGTAACCTTCAAGACCGGCGCTGTACGCTTTGCCAAATAGATTCTTTGATAGAGAGACAGCAACTCCCTGGTTTGCAATTACTGGATGAAACGCCAGAGAAACAGCGCCTACAAATTCATCATCAAAGGGGGCTTGCACGGCAAATCCAACATCGAAATGAGATATCGGATTTGATCCCAGTTCGAACTCGTAAACGTTTTGACCCCTCTCGTTAGTAAGCAAAACACCTAAACCCACTCCGACGCCAGATTCGTTTTTCTCCAGGAATTGAGTTTGAGCAAATAAGCCAGAGTGTGAAATACATGCAAACAGAGCGCACATCGTAACTCCTGATTTAAAACGCCTGAATAACAACATATTGCTTCGCCCTATCCCTTCAATACCCCAATACCGCCAGCGCTTCTTTGTACGTTGCGGCGGAGTTTTTGAGCATGGCGCTTTCTTCGTCAGTTAGCTTCAACTCAATAATCTTTTCCACGCCATCCGCGCCCAAAATCACCGGCACGCCGATATATAGATTATCAATTCCGTATTCACCCTCGCACAAAGCCGAGGCGGCCAAGAGGCGTTTTTCATCATTTAAGATCGCGCGGGCCATATCCACCGAAGCCGCCGCCGGAGCGTAGTAGGCCGAACCGGTTTTGAGCAAACGCACAATTTCGCCGCCGCCGTCGCGAGTGCGGTCGACGATAGCGTCGATTTTTTCTTTCGACAGTAACTCAGTAATTGGTATGCCGCCGACGGATGAAAAACGCGGAAGCGGGACCATTGTGTCGCCGTGGCCGCCCATAACCAGCGCTTGTGTGTCAGTCGCAGCAACGCCCAATTCCATCGCGATAAACGCGCGGAAGCGGATCGAATCGAGCACACCGGCCTGACCCACAACCCGGTTCTTGGGGAAACCTGATTTAACGCGGAAATGATATGTCATAATATCCAGCGGATTGGAAACAACAATTACAAACGTATCAGGCGACACGCGCGCAATGTTTTCCGCGGCGCCGCCAACAATGGTGGCGTTGCTATTGAGCAAGTCTTCGCGCGACATGCCGGGTTTGCGCGCTAGACCGGCGGTCATGATTACCAGATCGACTCCGGCGAGATCGTCATAGCTGTTGGTTCCGGTCACGCGCGAGTTGTAACCGAGAACCGGTCCAGCCTGGGTAAGGTCAAGCGCTTTGCCCTGCGGGATGCCTTCAACAATGTCGAGCAGAATTACATCGGCCAGGTTAGCTTGGGCAAGGTACACCGCGACCGATGCGCCGACATTCCCCGCGCCGATCACTCCAATTTTGCGTTTCATGATTCTGTCTTTTCTTCGATGTTAGTGAGAGTTATTTGAATAATGTGTCTGCAAATTTGCGCAACCGTCGGTTGTGATTCTTCTAATCAAAATTCCTTAATAGTCGAAAGTGCAAGACTTTCGACCTACAATTCTAATTCGCTTTGGAACAGTGTCATACTGAGGAGCCTCGGGCGACGAATTATCTGGTTGCGAATTAGCGCCAGCGTTGTTTTTAGATTCTTCGCTTCGCTCAGAATGACACGAGGGAGACTAGAAATGACACTAAAAGGTTTCGATGTCACAGCCAGAATCTGTATTGCTTCGTCTCTGCGTCAAAATGTTTACATTATTAACCAAAAAAGAAATTCAGTTCCTTTTCGGCGTTTTCATCAGAGTCGGAGCCATGTGTTGAATTGGCCTCAAGCGACTCCGCTATGTCATTACGAATTGTTCCAACGGCCGCGTCTGCGGGATTTGTGGCGCCGATCAGTTCACGAAACGCATCCACAGCGTTTTCGCGCTCGAGCCAGACCACTACAACCGGGCCGGATGTCATAAATTTGACCAGGTCGTTATAGAACGGGCGTTCAGAATGGACTTCATAAAACGCCTTAGCTTTTTCGTCGGAGAGTTGTAACATGCGCATTTGGCGCACTGTGAATCCGGCGCTTTTCACGCGCGATAGAATATATGCGAAATCCTGGCGCTTGACGGCGTCGGGCTTCATTATCATCAACGTTTTGTTCATTTAGCTTTCTTGGTTGCAGTTTTCTTCGCGGCAGTTTTCCTCGTTGTGGTTTTCTTCGTGGTAGCCTTTTTTGCAGCCTTTTTTGCAGTCTTTTTTGTCGCTGTTTTCTTTGCAGTAGTTTTCTTCGTTGCCGCTTTCTTGATGCCAGTCTTCTTGCGTGCGCCGTTCTTGATTGACCCAAGCGCTTCTTTGATCAGCGCCGGGAACTCGGTGGGAGAATTCGCTACCGCAATTCCGGCCTTGGCGAACGCATCCAGTTTGGCTTGCGCTGTTCCGGCGTTGCCCGCTATAATCGCGCCGGCATGGCCCATGCGTTTTCCGGGGGGCGCTGTGCGGCCGCTGATGAAGCCGACTACCGGCTTGGTCATGTTCTTCTTCACAAATTTCGCCGCCTCCTGTTCATCGGAACCGCCGATTTCGCCGATCAAGACAACCGCTTTGGTGCCGGGATCATTTTCAAACATTTCCAGACAGTCGATAAATCCGGTTCCGGCCACTTGGTCGCCACCTATTCCAACACAAGTCGATTGCCCCATGCCAGCGGATGTGAGCGCCCAGATCGCTTCATAAGTTAACGTACCGGAGCGCGAGACAACGCCAATGTCGCCCTTCTTGCAGATTTGTCCCGGTATAATACCGACTTTGCACAACCCGGGCGAAATTAACCCAGGGCAATTCGGTCCGAGCAGACGCGCGCCCTTTGCTTTCACATACGGCGCGGCTTTCATCATGTCGTTGGCGGGGATTCCCTCGGTGATACAAACGATGAGCTTAACACCTGCGTCAGCCGCTTCATAGATCGAATCAACCGCGAACGCCGGGGGTACATAAATCACCGATGTGTTAGCTTTCGTTTTCTCCATCGCCTCAGCGACAGTATCAAATACGGGCGTTCCCTCGTGTGTGGTTCCGCCTTTTCCCGGCGTTACTCCGGCGACAACATTCGCGCCGTATTCTTTCATCATACTGGTGTGGAGGGAGCCGTCTCGGCCTGTTATGCCCTGCACAATCAGTTTTGTCTTTTTGTCAATGAGTATGCTCATGCTACCGCCGTCTGTTTTTTGGCGCCCGCAAATGAGCCAGCCAGTTCGATTGTTTGCCTTACCGCGTCATCGAGTGTGGTAGCCCCTGTGCGCACGTCGATTGTTTTGAGAATTTTGTTGGCGACTTCTTCGTTTGTGCCAGTTAAGCGCACAACTACCGGAACATTTATGTCAAGCTTTTCGAATGCCCGCACTATTCCGTTGGCGACGTCATCGCAACGGGTGATCCCTCCGAAAATGTTAAACAGAATCGCTTTGACATCCCTGTCCTGCAGAATTATGCGCAGGGCTGTGACAACTTTTTCGGGATTAGATGATCCCCCGATATCGAGGAAGTTCGCAGGTTCGCCACCGAAGCGCTTGACCAGATCCATCGTGGCCATTGCCAGTCCGGCGCCATTAACAACGCAGCCAATATTCCCCTGAAGACGCACGAATGACAATCCGCCATCGCGCGCGGCGATTTCGCCTTCATCCTCGGCGTCGAGATCGCGCATATCCGCTATACGAGATTGACGATAAAGCGCGTTATCGTCAATATTGCATTTCGCGTCGAGCGCTATGACTTTCCCCTTGTCAGTTGTAATAAGTGGATTTATTTCCACTAACGACGCATCGAACTGCCAGAAAAGGTCATACAGTTTCATAATGATAGAAGTGGCCTGTTTGACTTGCTCCATTTCCGAATAGAGCTTGAAGGCCAATTCGCGCGCCTGATAGGCTCGCAGACCCTGATTGGGATCAACAGCCAGCTTCCAGATTTTTTCCGGTGTTGACTCGGCCACTTCTTCTATGTCAATGCCTCCCGCCGGGGAGATCATTATTACGGGGCGCCGCGTATCACGATCCAGGATTATGCCCAGGTACGATTCGCTGGCGATTTTCGCGGCGGATGTGACCAGAACTTTCTTTACCGTAAGTCCCTTGATATCCATCCCGCGCATATTTTCGCAAACCTTCCCCCCGCCCCTTTTCCCGCGACCGCCGACATGGACCTGGGCTTTGACCATAACCGGTAAACCAAGTCGCTCGGCGATAGAAACCGCCTCGTCTACAGTTTCAACAGTTTTCCCGGGTGGAACGGGGATCCCGGCCTGTCGGAAGATTTCTTTGGCCTGGTATTCGTGTATTTTCATTTGCTATAGGGCTCCGTTTCTTATTCTATTTGTTATTCTACAGAGTAATCATATGCCGAATGATTGATGGGTGAGTCAACTAAGCGCAAAGGTCTTGCGGAGAGTCGCCGTTTGAGCTTGGAATCTTCCCGTTCAAGAATGATCTGGCGAAGTCCAGAAGCTTTTCAGGGGTGTTGTCAGCGGGATTATCCAGAACTTTTTCCAGGAGATAGTTGAGTGTCTTGCCGATTGTCGGGCCGGGAGCGAGATTCATCGTACTCATGAGTACTTTCCCGTCAATCTCCAAATCGGCCAGTCCAAAGGGCGGTTTTCGATCTATTTCCGCTCGGATATTGGCCTCAAACTGGTCGACATCATCCACATTCCCGCCCATGCCCTGACCGAGCACATCGGCGCGCCTAAGGTCCAGCAAATCGAAGATTAAGTCAAGTCCGACTCGTCTGATAAGCCGCCTCAATCCTCTGTCGGTTACTGCTGTGGTGAACATATGCCGTTCCACCAGAGTCTCAACCTCGCTGGTAAGCTCATTCGAATAACGTAATCGGCGCATGACCTTGCGGGTTGTGCGAGCGCCCATTGATTCGTGTCCGTAGAAAGTCGCCCCTCCCTCAACTTCTTGTTTGGCGCGAGGCTTGTTTATGTCGTGAAAAAGAGCGGCCAATCGTGAGCGAAGTCTGGGAGGTGACGAGTCGATCACTCTTATGGTATGTTCAAACACATCCCAGCGGTGGAATCCTCCGGGCTGTTCAACACCGACGCATACTTGAAGCTCAGGAAGAATATGCTCCAGAAGACCGGTATCGCGCATTATTCGAAACCCCGCCGACGGTCTGCGAGCCCTGGTTAACAATTTGTTCAGCTCCTCAGCTATGCGCTCGGGAGAGATTGTGGTCACAAGTTTTGCATGCTCTTTGACCAGAGCCATCGTAACCGGTTCTAACATCAAGTTAAAACGAGCGGCGAACTGCGCGGCCCGTAACATACGAAGCGGGTCTTCGTCGAAAGACTCATTGGTATTTACACGCAGGATTCTATTTGCAACGTCTTCTTTCCCACCCAGCGGATCAATCAACTTTCCGTCGTCAAGCGCTATGGCCATAGAGTTGATTGTAAAATCCCGTCGACGCAAGTCGGATTCCACTGGAATTTCCGGATCGAAGACTACGTCAAAGTCTTTGTGTCCGACTCCTACGCTTTTCTCAGTGCGCGGCAGAGCAATATCAAAGGTTCGAGTAATTGTATCTTCGCCGTCTCTGGAAAACTCGGTGTACTTAATAACTCCAAAAGATTTTCCAACCAGATCGACTCTGCCAAATTTCCGGAGCGTTTCAGTTATTTTCTCCAGAGGCGCGCCGCATACCAGATAATCGCAATCTTTACCATCCTCAGACACACGCAACATTTTGTCGCGCACAGCGCCGCCGACCTCATACGTTTTTCCAAGACGCATCAGCGCATCAAGCGCTTTTGGTGATATTTTGTTGTTAGACACTTCGGAGTTCATGGTAGATATCTCTCATACGCGATGGGCCTTTTGGTCCACGCAATCAAGAACATACGAACTGTAGGGAAGAGTTAAAAGATCGCGCTTGGAGATTACGCCGAAAGGCTGCATTGAAAACAAGACGGCCGAAGTCGACGCGTTGGCTCATTAGGGAATAATTCGCGTGCCGGACTTCCCGGCCATGGCCTCTGCGGCGAGCGGAGATGACGTTACTACAACGCATTCGCCGCCGCCCTTGATGAATTTTATGGCGGCTTTGATCTTCGGCCCCATCGACCCGTCCGGAAACTCGCCCGCTTCGAGATACTCTTCGGCCTGAGCGACAGTCATTTCATCAAGAGGTTGTTCAGAATCGGTTTTGAAACCGAGGACGACGCGATCTATGTTAGTTAGAATGACAAGAGTTCCGGCTCCTATATTATTTCCTATTACCGCGCTGGCCAGGTCTTTAT
>JACZUZ010000122.1 GCA_022572905.1 Candidatus Zixiibacteriota bacterium
GGAGCTATGGCTCCGATAATCACCTGGGCGGCGGCAACCGATGGAACAGCCCTGACGCCGATTTTACTTTTTTTAATTGTCTTTTTGTGGACTCCACCACACTTTTGGGCGCTCGCGCTTTTTTGCAAGGACGACTATAAGAATGCGCAATTACCAATGATGCCGTTGACAAGAGGAGATGAAGCCACAATCAATCAAATTATCTGGTATGCGCTTGCTATGGTAATTGCGAGTTTGACGATGATATTCGCCGAGGCGGGAGTCATCTACGCTTTGGTTGCTCTAACACTGGGAACTGTTTTTCTGAAAAAATCGATAGAGTTGCGCCGCGAAAACACGCTTTCGCGACAGCGGGGGTTGTTTGGTTACTCCATAGTGTACTTGTTCGCGCTTTTCCTGGCAATTGTAATTGATGGTGTAGTGTAAGTCACGTTGTCGCAAGAGTCGACAGGTAGAATATCTGTAAGTTATCTCCGCAAACCAGGCATCATGAAGCAAGAGAAACGAGATAAGTAATCGTGGCCCAAATATTCCCCAAATGGACATTAAAGATTCCGGCGATCGCATTGATCGTGGTTGTTTTCCTCGGGGCCAACGCGGTTGGATTCATCTGGTACTACGGATCACCAAAATATACCGACGTTGGATATCGCCCAACTCAGCCGGTCCCATACAGCCATAAGTTACACGCAGGTGATCTGGGAATAGACTGCCGCTATTGTCATAGCGGAGTGGAAAGATCCGCCGTCGCGGGCGTGCCGCCGACGCAAACCTGCATGGGTTGCCACAAGCTGATCTTACCCGATAGTCCAAAATTAGCGCCTATAAGAAAGAGTTTTGAAACGGGTGTTCCTATGGAATGGGTCAGAATTCATAAGTCTCCGGATTTTGTTTATTTCAACCATAGTATGCATCTGAGAGCCGGCGTTGGTTGTGAAACCTGTCATGGTAATATCGCGCAAATGGAAGTTGTCACGCAGAATCAGCCGTTGAATATGGCATGGTGCATTGACTGCCATCGTTCACCGGATAAATATCTGCGAACGCAGGATAAGCTAACAGAGATGGGTTGGATACCGCCAGAGAACCAAGCTGGAATTGCGGCGGAAATCATTCACACTAAAGGGCTGGAGCCGAACGATAACTGTTCGACTTGTCATCGATGAAAGAAAATATTCTGGAAAAGACAGATAGCCTTGTCAAAGAGCGAGGGCGGGGGCGAGAGTACTGGCGCAGTCTGGACGACTTGGCCGATACACCCGAATTCAAAGAATTCCTGGAGCGCGAATTTCCTCAAGGAGCCGCGGAATTCAGCGATCCTATTTCACGTCGCGGATTCTTGTCCATCATGGGCGCTTCCGTGGCGCTGGCAGGACTTAGCAGTTGCAGGCGTCCTGTCCAAAAGATACTTCCTTATGTAACCGTGCCTGATGACCTGACGATTGGCAATCCCGAACACTATGCCACGAATATGCCCTTTGGGTTGGGAGCGCTGGGTGTAGTAGTTGAAAGTCATGAAGGTCGCCCAACGAAAATCGAGGGGAATAAGCTTCATTCCTCTACTCAGGGCCGTTCGAATATATTCATGCAGGCCTCTATTCTCGATCTGTACGATCCGGATCGTTCACGCGCCGTACGCGGCCCCGGTGGCGAATCCGCTTGGGAGGACTTTGTACGATTCTGGGTGAGTGCAAGAAACGGGTATCGCGACACTAAAGGCGATGGTTTGGCTGTAATATGCGAGTCGTTTCGCTCTCCGACTCTGGCCAGGTTAAAAGCAGAGTTCTTGAAAACTTTCCCGAAAGCCAAATGGGTGACTTATGAACCCATCAGCGATGAACGAATTTACGACGGTATAGAGTTGGCCACTGGCGACGCGCTCCAGCCGATATATTCTTTCGAGAACGCCGAAGTGATCCTTTCGCTTGAGTCTGATTTCCTGATGACTGAGGGCGAGAGCATTCGAAACTCGGGCGGTTTTGCCAGCGCACGAAGAGTGGAAAACGAAAACGGTTCGATGAATCGCCTCTATGTTGTCGAAAGCTCATACTCAACAACCGGTACAATGGCGGATCATCGCATACGCTTGCGTAGTTCAGATGTTCATTCATTCACAACAGCCCTGGCTCATGAATTGATCGACCAGGGAGTGAATATCCCTTCGGCGAAGTCCGCTCCTCGCACAACAGCTGGTTTCGACAGCGCGTGGCTTGCGGCAGTCGCCTCTGATCTGAAAAAAGCCGGCGCAAAGAGTTTGGTCATCGCGGGAAGGCGTCAGGCTCCCGAGACACACGCGCTTGTTGTGGCAATTAATGCGGCGCTAAAGAATACAAACAGCACAGTCTCTTATGTTAGCCTGACAGACAGTTCTCGCTCCGATTTGGGCGCCTTCGGAGAGCTTGTGTCGGACATGAACAACGGGCAAATCAAAACGCTCTTTATTTTGGGCGGCAATCCGGTTTATAACGCACCCGTTGACTTCGATTTTGAGTCAGCGCTAGAGAATGTTTCGAATTCCGTTCATCTTTCCTCACATAACGATGAAACTTCAAAACTCTGCTCATGGCATGTTCCGAGAGCGCATTACCTCGAGAGTTGGGGGGATGTTCGTTCATACGACGGCTCTCTGGGTATTTGTCAGCCTCTGATCGAACCACTTTTTGGCGGGAAGAGTGATACGGAGATGTTCTCGCTTTTAGCGACCGGCGACTCGAAGTCTGGCTATGACGTAGTGCGTGATACTATCAAGAATGAAGTAGGTTCGATCGGATTTGAAAACAACTGGCGCAGAATTCTGCATGACGGATTGTATGACGGCAGCGCTTATTCCTCTACGACTCCCAGTATAAATCACTCTCGAATTAGCGCTGCGTTAAAAAAATCGTCCGCTGGATCAACATCCGCCGCGGCAAACAACCTTGAAGTTGTTTTCGTTTCATCAAACACGCTTGATGGACGACTGGCCAACAATGGCTGGTTGCAGGAACTGCCGGACTCGCTTACAAAGCTAACCTGGGACAACGCCGCGGTAATTAGTTACCAAACTGCGCAAGAGCTGGGACTTAAGAATGGCGATATGGCCAGACTGTCTCTGGGAGATCGCGAACTTGAAATGCCAGTGTGGATTGGTCCCGGACAAGCGGATTATACAGTGATGTTGGCTCTCGGATACGGTCGTAAGGATATCGGCAGAGTCGCAGATGGAGTAGGATTTGACACTTACAAACTTCGCAGTTCTTCGGCCCCTTATTTTGAATCCGGCGCATCTCTTTCCAAGACGGGGGAATCGTATCCGCTCTCAAGCTCGCAGGATCACGGGGCGATGGAGGGGCGCGCGCTGTTACTGGAAAAAACTTTGGATGAATACCGCCAGAATCCACATTTCGCCAGCGAGATGACAGAAACGCCGCCGTTAAATTCACTTTGGACGGAGCATGAGTACAGCGACAAATATCAGTGGGGTATGGCGATTGACTTGAATTCATGCACCGGTTGCAACGCCTGTGTGATCGCCTGTCAGAGTGAGAACAACGTTCCAATAGTAGGTAAAGAGCAGGTGGCCAAAGGCCGCGAAATGCATTGGATCCGCATCGACAGATATTTCTCCGGCGATGTTGAAAATCCTCAGGTGTCGCACCAGCCGGTCGCGTGTCAGCACTGCGAAATGGCTCCGTGTGAGCAGGTTTGCCCTGTTAACGCAACCATGCATGACAAAGAAGGCTTAAATGTAATGGTATACAACCGTTGTATCGGCACGCGTTATTGTTCGAATAACTGTCCGTACAAGGTTCGCCGTTTCAACTATTTTAATCTCACCAAGGATACTCCGGAGGTCGTCAAAATGGCCATGAATCCGGAGGTGACCGTTCGTTCGCGTGGGGTCATGGAAAAATGCACGTATTGCATACAGAGAATAACAAAAGCCAAGTCGACGGCGAAGCTGGAAGAGCGGGATGTTCGGGATAGTGACTTTGAGACGGCTTGCCAGCAAAGTTGTCCGGCCGACGCGATTGTGTTTGGCAATATTGCTGATCCTAACAGCAAAGTGTCAAAAGTCAAAGCCAGAAATCTCAATTACAGTATGCTGGCGGAATTCAATACGCGGCCGAGAACGACCTATCAGGCCAGGCTCAAAAACCCGAACCCCAAATTACCGTTGACCGCGGCCGCTGGTTAGAACGGGTTCCTGCTACTTGTGAATTTTAGAGGTTCAAATAAATGACCATTAAAACTCTGGGTGATGTCAAAATTCCCCCGGTTGATGAGATATTGGTCGTCGGCGCAACCTACAGCTCTATAACCGAATCGGTCAGCAGTATAACCGAGGCCAAACCGACTCGAAACTGGTATCTCGTATTTTGCATGGCGGCTTCGGTCATGCTCCTCCTGTTCAGTTTGATTGGCTATCTCTTCTGGGAGGGGATCGGTATCTGGGGTAACAATAATCCGGTCGCCTGGGGATGGCCAATTGTCAATTTTGTATTCTGGGTCGGAATCGGGCATGCCGGAACATTAATCTCCGCCATTCTATTCTTGTTCAGGCAACGCTGGCGAACATCAATCAACCGATCCGCCGAGGCAATGACTATTTTCGCTGTAATATGCGCGTTGATGTTTCCTACGATTCATGTTGGCCGTGTCTGGGTGATTTACTGGACTTTGCCGATTCCCAATCAGATGGGTCTTTGGCCGAATTTTAGAAGCCCTCTGTTGTGGGACGTTTTCGCGGTCAGCACATATTTTATCGTATCACTGATGTTCTGGTATGTCGGAATGATCCCCGATCTGGCGACATTGCGTGACCGGGCCAAGAAACGTCTGCGAAAGATCATATTCGGAGTCCTTTCTCTGGGATGGCGCGGAGGCGCAAAACAGTGGAAGCATTATGAGCTGTCGTATTTGATTCTGGCGGGTATCGCCACGCCGCTGGTACTCTCGGTCCACAGTGTAGTTAGCTTTGACTTTGCGGTGGCTCAACTGCCGGGATGGCACACGACCATATTCCCGCCTTATTTTGTGGCTGGCGCGATCTTTTCCGGATTCGCTATGGTCATGACTCTATTAATCATTGCCCGCAAAGTTCTCGGGTTGAAACATCTTGTCACTATCCGCCATCTGGAAAATATGAACAAGATCATTCTGACTACCAGCATGATGGTCGGCTATGCTTACGCATGCGAGTTCTTTATTGCCTGGTATAGCGGAAATGACTATGAGTCATTTGCGTTCTTAAACCGAGCTTTCGGGCCGTACGCATGGGCCTACTGGATAATGATATCGTGCAATGTGGTCGTGCCCCAAATATTTTGGTCTAAGAAATTGCGGACAAGCGTACCAGTGATGTTTGTAGCGTCGCTGTTAATAAATGTTGGGATGTGGTTTGAGAGATTCGTAATAGTAGTTTCTTCGCTGGCCAACGATTTCCTCCCCTCAAGCTGGGGCTATTTCAGACCCACGATCTTTGATCTCGGGATATTGTTTGGGTCGTTCGGGCTGTTCTTGACTATGTTCCTTCTCTTCGCCAAGTTCCTGCCGATAGTGGCGATGTCCGAAGTGAAAGGCGTTTTACCAGAAGCAAATCCGCATCATCCCTCAGGACACTCTCCCCATAGAGAAAGTGTCGGTTCCATAACAGGATAGGCGTGAGGTCAATCATGATGGAATTATCCCAAATGACAGTGACAAAGACAAGCGCACGCACGGTTGGCGTACTCGCTGAATTTGCCGATGTCGGTAGTCTCCTAACGGCGGCGGCTAAAATGCGTGACAAAGGATACAAAAACTTCGATTGTCATTCACCTTTCGCGATCCATGGTATGGATTCAGCAATGGGCGCGAAGCGCTCACCATTGGGTTGGATTGTTGGTATCGCGGCGATAATCGGAGGAAGTGGCGCTTTATTGATGCAGTGGTGGATGAGCGCAGTGGATTATCCTATCATAATCTCAGGAAAGGCCTTCAACAGCTTCCAGGCTTGGGTGCCAATTACGTTTGAGCTAACAATTCTTCTCTCGGCGTTCGGCGCCGTGTTCGGAATGCTCGCCTTGAGTGGATTGCCGCGTTTATATCATGCCGTGTTCAGTTCCGATAGATTCGCAAAAGCGACAGATGATGGGTTCTTCATCAGCGTGGAAGAGGATGGCGACGGATTCAATGTGGAAGAAGTCACTCGATTTCTTGAATCAATTGGTGGCAAAAATGTGGAGACGCTGACCGAAGCGTAAGTAACTCTATTATGTTATTCTCGACTTCGATAAGAAAAGCAAGCGCTAGAATAGCGCTGATTATTGCGCCCCTGGTCTTAATAGCGTTTGTCACAGGGTGTCTGAGGGGGAGTCCCTCCGATAAACCTCCCTTGCACATTGTCCAGAACATGGACTCTCAGGAAAAATACAAACCGCAGG
>JACZUZ010000123.1 GCA_022572905.1 Candidatus Zixiibacteriota bacterium
GAGGATACATGTCATTGGTTATTGTCACGAAAAGACATGATTGTAATTACTTTCATACTTCACGATAGTCTTTGATTGTCCTGGATATCGTTAGCAACAAACAACATTCAAACACAAGGAAAGAAATTACACTATGAAACATTCAAGAATTACGTTCATCTTAATGGTGATATTATCACTCTTCTTGCGCTACGCGGATTGTCAAGCCGCGGGAACCCCGACGACGGATTTGTTTTTCGCTTTGAGTGATCCAACCGCGTTCATAAAAGATTCTCGCGGTAATGCCGCTGAAGAGACCGGCACTGTTGACTTCAGTTTGAAATGGGATGGAGCCGCGGGAACTTTAACCAGTATACAGGCGCAGATTCTATACAATCCAACCCTCTTAAGGCTTGATGCGGTGCACAAGAACGCCAGTTGGGCAGGGAATCTTAATATTACTGAGGACGTCCTAATTGGCGGTTTGCAGCGAGTTCAACTCGAATGGACGGGAGGAACCAGCTCCGCTCCGACAAGTTATACAGTCTTCGGACATGTCGATTTTACGCCGCTATGTCAGGCGGAATCGAACTCGAACGCCGTTGATTTCACCCAGGCAGTTGGGAATAATGAAGCCTATATAAACAGTTTTCCCTGGACTCCCGCAAGCGGAAACTATGACGACGGGACAGTTACCACAGAGGACGAAATAAGTGTAACGACTGTCGCCAGCGCAAGCGTAGCAAATATCGTGGGATCCTCAGTCACAGTAGCCGTTACAGCGACTACGAACGTTGACTTATTTTTGTTTGACCACAGACTTATCTATGATTCCGACAAATTGAATTATGTATCCGCCTCGGCTGTGGACGACTGGATCACATTCTTTGCAGCAACCGATTTCGGAGATTCGGTCAAGTTCACGTCAGCAAATATTTGGGATTTGATGATACTTGACGATGACCTAATTTACACAGTGACATTCGATCTTCTCTGTGATCCGACCGACATAAACTTCTCCACTGCCATAACATTCACGGATTCATCTTACCATTTGGCTGATGCTTGTGATCAGGTAATTGAAGGCTCTGTTTTCAATAACGGCTCTATTGACCAAGTGGATTCGGTCCGCATTGAAGTCGACTATACCAGCTCAAACACTCCAAGAGGACTTCAGGATCAGGGCGATCCGTTGAATTTTGATATTAAGCTGAAAAGCACATACCAGGCTGGCGATCATGATGATGTGGACAATAACATTAGTATATGTTTTCAGGCGGATTTACCTTTAGCTAATCCAGGGCATTTTTATCATCATTCACAACTTGATTTTGGTCATTCGTCTGCGGAAGATTCAACATTAGTATTTCAGAAATTTGATCCACTGAAAGATAATTATATTTATACACCAGATAGTACAACCACACTTTTCACTCTTCGATATACGTTCGATCCAACTAACCCGGCTTACACCCCAATCTGGTCGGAGCGGTTTGTAACTCCGTCTCTATTCATTGACGGTTTTAGCCTGGGATCAACCATCATTCCCGATTCGTCTGGTTGCATCCTTGCGGATTCAATTACTAATAACGGTCTGCTGGAATTTACGCCCTTTACCGAAACGCTATTCGAGATTATTATGGGAGAAATTGATGTAGCGTCAACTTCGAGCTTCGGTCCTTGCGGATTCGCCCCTGTATATGTCAGAAGTCTTTTTGATCTGGGTTCATTCTCGGTTGAAGTTTTCGTTGGCAACGGGCTTTGCATCACAGGCATATCAGGCAAGATAACAGGAGTGCAATCGACGCGTGTAGATGATCAACGATACAGAATTTATACTGATGCGAACTTCGTGACAGTGAGCAATTCCACTACTCAGACATACGTTGCGAGAGTTCATATTGGCATCGACGGTAACTGCTATAAAAACTTCACTGCCGGAATCGGAGTCGACCAAGCGCAAATGTGGGATGACTTGGGCGCCGAACAACTTGCCGCAACATCGAGCGGCGGTGTGAGTCTAAAATGCGGTTTCAACGGAAGTGGTTGCAACTCCTGCGGAGTTGGCGGTCCCTGTCTTGATTGCGATCCAATAACGAAACAAACGGGTCTGGATGGTGTTCTTCCGAAGGAATTTGCACTTCATCAGAATTACCCCAATCCATTCAACCCGGTTACGAAGATCATTCTCGATTTGCCTACGGCCGAAAGCTGGCGAATCGTGATATTCAATATCAATGGCCAGATTGTGGACGAGTTTAGCGGCTCATCGGAAGCCGGAACAGTTACTATTGAATGGGACGGCTCGCGATACGCATCAGGCGTTTATTTCTACACAGCGAGTGCTGGACAATTCACCGCTACCCGGAAGATGGTTATGCTTAAGTAATATTTTTCAAAAGCACTTTTTCATTAGAAAGCCCCGTACCGGTCGTCGGACGGGGCTTTCTCTTTACTATATGAAAGAATTACACAGAAGTCAAAGGTACTTTGCGCAATTCACATTTCGAGTATATACTAAGCCCAAAGGATCTAAACAAATAAATCCTATCGCATCATCCTACCAGTTTCACTTGTGCCGAAGATATCATGTCCAAATCAATCTCCAATTTTTCTCCATTTCTTCGGCCACTTAATTTCCATGTACCGTCAAATGTTAAGGACGGCTTTGTCATATTGAGCTTGTAGTTCCCATCAGAATGTTCTACGAATACAAGAATATCATTTTTTGATTCTATCACCGACTGTATCACCAGAAATGTCACAAGGTCAGATAATTCATTATTTCGGAGATTCGACATAAAAGCATCGCTCGGTTTGTTGACATATTCATAATGCGAAGACGATTGTAGACTATCCAAGCGACGTTGCAGAGATCCAATTAAAGTCTTGTCGCGGTTATTAACCTTGTGAGAGATGATTTTGAGCGCCAAAAGTAGAAGAACAACTTCCCTGTCAGACAATGCGCCAATTTCTGCTGAATTTCTAGAAGATAGGGTGTATCCACGGATATTACGATCATAGTAAACTGGAACGTTAGCTTCCGACAGCTTATTTATGTATCTGTATACAGTTCTCTTGTCTACTCCTAATTCTTTGCTAATCTCATCCACCGATAATTTTTGGCGATTGTATAGCAGATTGATTAAGAGAATCACTCTTTGTATTGACGTCATGTTTCGAGCTCCTGAATGAGTTCCGGGAGAGGGGAAGACCCCTCCCCCGTTAACTACGTTGCCCCATTTTGTCAAACTTGAAGACTCACGAAGACGAAACTGAAAAACTTCTTTACGATCAAAAAGAAAGTCTCTGAAGTAGCGTCTTCTCTCAATGATTCGCTGGTTGTTTCAGCCCTGCTCGTTACTTTGCCGGAATAGATAATAATATCATCTTCCCCTATCGTGTTTGAAGTGGATGCCGGAGCTACAGTTACAGGCGGTGGACCGCTCGTTCCATTGTCTGCGAATGCAACCGACTGAATCTTTGTGATGTCAGTCGAAAAAGAGAATGGAACCACGAGCAAGGCTCCAACAACCAAGATCCCAAGAAGTTTTGAGTAAGGCATGATAACCTCCCAAGTTTGAGGTGATAGACTTCGCCCCTTGGGAGGCCCGATTGCGAATTAAGCGCCGTACTAGAATCTGAACGCGAAAATTTTTATCTTGTTGGTAATTATGAAGTTATGTGAGAAATGCGTTTTTGCGTTGGAACGGATGTTCCAACTGCTCAATCGAAAACTTGGAACGTATGAAACGCCCGTTGTATACCAATGAGTTAGTATGGGTTTAGTTTCAATATTGCGGAATGAAGTGGAACAATGGAGTTAGGCTGATTGTTAGCCCAAGTCATATTTCTTAATTTTTCTGTGCAGTGTTGTCTTGGACATCTTCAATACGCGGGCTACAGCGGACTGGTTCCCTTGATATAGTAACAGCAGTTTCGAAATCGTCTCGCGCTCGGGCCGCTCAAAGGTGAATAGAGGCGATTTAGAGCCAGGCTCGACATTTTCAAATTGCCTTGGCAGGTCTATAGGACTGACTACGCCCCCACGACAAAGAATACACGCCCCTTCAACCACATTCTTGAGCTCTCTCACATTCCCTGGCCAGCCGTAATTTCTAAATATCTGGAGGCACTCTTCAGAAAATACCGGAGACTTCTCATTAGGTGGTGTGAACAACCTTAAGAAGTGACCAATTAGAACGTCAAGATCATTAAGCCGCTCCCGTAATGGAGAAAGTTTTAATTCGATGGTACATATTCTGTGATACAGATCCTCGCGGAAGCTTCCTTCTGAAATCATTTTAGGCAGATTCTTACTTGTTGCAAAAATGAATCTAATATCGACTGAGGTCAGTCGTGAGTTTCCTATCTTGTGGAAATGTTGATATTCTATCGCCCTCAGAACCTTTGCCTGGATCTCCAGCGGTAAATCCGCAACTTCATCCATGAATAGCGTTCCGCCATCTGCGGCGGAGAATATTCCTTCGACTTCAGAGACTCCTGTAACAGTATTTCGAGCTACGCCAAATAATTGACTTTCGATCAAAGTAGAAGGGATAGCCGCGCAGTTCAGTTTCACTAAATGCTTGTCGCTTCGAAGGCTAGCTTCGTGAGTTGCATCAGCCAGTAATTCCTTGCCGGTCCCGCTTTCGCCCAGAATTAATACATTTGTGTTGGATCTGGCTACCAACTCCATCCGCTCAAACAGCTTTGCAATTCTACTGTCGTGAGATATGAATTTTGAGTAAATACCCGCTGTTTTTTTGTCTTCTAGAGCCTGTGTGTACGAGCTTTTGACCGATCTATATTCAAGAACTGTTGATAATGCATGCGATATGAAAGTTGCGATAGAGCTTACTGTTTCATGATCGGATTCCCTGAAGAACGCCGGGAGCGTATGGTGATCCAGGTATAGGGCACCCTCGGTTTCATCTCTTAAAATAATAGGAACGCAAACTACAGAAAGAATATTGTAACGCGCAACGCTCCTAAAACTTTTGGTTCGATAATCACTTCTTGCATCCTCCAATACCATCGGCGCTGGGTTGCCTGTAACAGATTTAGGAATTGACATGCTAAGGTTCATCGCGTCATCAAGATCTCGCTTCTGCAACCCTTTTTGTGACACAATTCTAAGTTCACCGGTTTCCGGAGTCTTCAGAATTAGAGCGCCTCGTTCTGCGCCAGTAAGCTCAATTGCTATTCCTAAAAGTTTGTCAAGAGTAACTTGAAAGCTTTCTACACTCTTAAACACTTCAGACAATGTTTTGAGAGTTCCTGAAATGCTTGAGTGAAAATCTGATTTTAGAGCGCTTTCCTTAGACTTTTTTATGAGTCTTTCTGAAACAACTTTGTTTCCAATACGCTCGGCAATTTTTGACGCGTGTTTATAATATGAATTAGAAATCTTTGGATTGTTGCTCTTCTCATACAATTCGGCCAGCCTTGAGCAGACGACCGCGCCAAGGAAGTTGAGGGATGAATCGCCAAGAATCTTTAAAGCGCTTTTGTGACATTCCATATTCGACTCGGGATTATCTTCTTCTTGGTTTACTCCCTTCAATAGATGCAAGACGGAAGCAAAAAGAGGTGTTTTTGAACTCGAAAGAATATTCCTAATTTTGGGACTTTCTTTGAGTGCAAATACTCGGATTTCTTTCCTTGAACTTAATAATAAATGACACAAACACATCGCTCCAAAGTAATTTGATCCATTTGATATCAATTCGCCGAAAATGTCACAGAGTTTTCTAAAATTACTCTCCTTAACAATGTAGTGAGAGCTCAAGGCTAAAATAAGTTTCGTCTCCGTCAGACTCGACAAGTCATTTGATTGCCTATATATGATATTCGCGCTTTCTGAGTATTTCTTGCATAAATCGGAGTTTCCCCTATACAAATAGGCTTCAGCGAGATTTTGATTAGCTTTTGCTTCGATTTTTGGGTGGCTATAAGTTCTTGGAAGAGTTAATACCGTATTAAAATGTGAGGTCGCATTTTCTAACGATCCATCATTCAGATCTATGACTCCCATGGAAAAATAATAGAGCGAATACGCGTCAATGTCTTGCGTGGATAGGTCATGTCGCATGAAATTGTGAATGCAATGTCGCGCCTTAAGATTATTACCAAGTCGCGTGTGGCAGTTCGACATTATTTGCTGAACATGTCGGACTAGTCCGGAGTTTTCCGTTGAATTCAATTTCTCGAGGGCTTGCTCGCACAATCGAATCGCCTCTCGATAGTATCCCAAATCGAATTTACAGATTGCCATCCCACACAACAGTTTCATGAAAATATCGCTTGACTCGTCTAAGTGTGAAGACTCCAAACCTTCAGAATACACTTTTGCGGCAAGGTCAAACTCTCCTTGTTTCC
>JACZUZ010000124.1 GCA_022572905.1 Candidatus Zixiibacteriota bacterium
AGAGAACGCAAAATACGTTAAGAATCTGGACATCTAGTCTGGCTCTGCATAGCTGCACCTGAATTGTTCGCGGACGCTTGGCGCTCAAGGTCGAGTCATACAGCGGACATGAACGTAAGAATTTTCCCGCGCAAATTTTCACTGTGAAGTGGGTTCATTTGTTGTAGCCCAAATCTCACCCGTGACTACCAGGTTTGGCGGAGAAAATTCAATCCTTGATACAAATGACATCTGACATCAAGATATTTCCTGACCTCCATGATCTCTGGGATTACAATGATCCGGCGGCCAGTCGCTCAAAACTCGAAGAAAATAGCGGTTTCAGGCATGGCCGAACAGCATAGAGAGTATTCTCTTGAACTACAAACACAGATAGCCAGAACATACGGACTCGAGGCTAACTTCAAGAAGGCGCATGAAATTCTCGATTCGGTTGAAAAAACTTGAGCGACGGCAATTCTCTAGTCAGAGTCAGGTATTATCTCGAACGTGGCAGAACCTATCAATCCTCAGGCGAAGTTGAAAAGTCATATGAGCTATTTTCTGACGCTTTCGCGATTAGCGAAGAGATGGAGCTGGATTTCTATGCCATCGACGCCGCCCATATGTTTGCTCTCGCCTACACCGAACTTTCCAAAGATATTTGGCTAGCACGAAATGAATCCGCGCGATTGAAGCGAATTAAGAGACTCGGAGAATTCGGCGAATCAACGCTTGGAGTGAATAAGGAATCAGGGAATTAATCAGCTCAAGATTTCTTGTTGGCGGCCTTGCGCCAGTCGAAATTTTTAATTTCATCAGGATATTCTACTTTTGGCCGGGAAATTCCCAACCAGCGCTGATACCAGTTCCATTTCTTGCGTTCGCCTTTCAGGAACTTGCGAATCATCTTTTCTCTAAGGCCCGCTAAAGCTTCATATTTTTCAATCTTTAGAATAAGATTTTCAACGTTGGAGCGTCTTTCCATCGCCTGACGAAGTATGTCATATTCTTTGAAATTGAAAAACATCTCCAATATCGGCTCAAAGATCGGGCCGAAAAATACCATCCCCTGTGACGCAACATAATTCATCGGCTTAAACGACTCGAGATAAAGAATCCCAACCGGCGCCATGCGCCACTCGACAACTTTCTGCGCGAGTTTATCCAGGACCCGATCTTCATCTTCGGGAATCTGCTCAGGTTCACTCGACTCGAGAGCGCTGTTTCCAAAGAGTCCCATAATGTTTAGCTCTTGTTGTCCTGCTGGGCGCTAATTTCGTTCAATTCTGATTCTAGCCTCGCCCGAATGAACTCCACAATCTGTTCGCGATTGTCTGTGAATGTAATATACAATCCACGAAAACTCTCCAATCGCGATGGTCCCATGAACGGGGAAAGGAGCGCTCCGTTTCGGTCGGGATACATGGATCGATAACGACTCCACTTGTGAGTTACGTTTGTCGTAATAGTTTTTACGCTTATTCCATCACGATCAAGCTTATACCGGGTCGGAAAAAAGAATCGGCCCAACGAGAGAAACAACACCACTCCCCCCAAAAGCCCAAAACCCGGCGAGTCCATAAAGTATCCGCAAAGAATGGCGCTTGCAATCACCGAACCGATGGCGAGGATTGACTTATAATAGGATTGTTTCAAGGGATGAGAAACCCATTCGAATGTTATTGTTTTGTCTTTCCGGACTGAATCGTTCATAATATTTGGCGCTATTATTCTAACTGACAGATAGCAAGAAAGCCGGAGAGTGTTTCGTCACTAAGATGAAGCAGTGTCGGAAGTGCGGTATCTTTCTTTACGCACTTTTTCCATCATATCCAACAATTCCTTGGGTTCAAAAATTTTCTTTTCGATCAGAAGACGCGCCAGCGCTTCCTGTGAAAGATTATTTGACAGAACCAACTCATCATATGTTACATCTCGAGTCTGATCGCCAGCCTGTATTGTCAGCGCAACGCGCGACTTGTCCGCTTTGTCATCTGTCAAAATCTATTCTCAACTTTCTAACAGTATTACCACGCAAGAATTAATCAATCTCAGGAGTCAAGCATGTTCGACGAACCCATTCTGTAACCTTCAAGGTCCAGAGCCACATATCTGAACCCGGCTTTCTTTACACAGTTTATTACATCATCATTGACTATCGGATCAGCGAGCTTGCTCTGATCTTTCGGAGTCAATTCCAATCTTGCCAGCTCGTTGTGGTAGCGAACTCTAAAGCCAGAGAAGCCAAGCTTCCTGAGGGCCGTTTCCGCTCTGTCTATCATAGTCAGAGCCTCTCTGGTTATTTTGACTCCATGCGGTATACGCGAACTCAGGCATGGCGAAGCCGGTTTTTCGGAAATCGACAGCCGAACCAAACGACAAATCTCACGCGCAGTTGGTTTGTCTATTTGCGCTTTGAGCAAAGGAGAGAAAACGTTCATTTCCTCTGCCGCCTGGCGGCCGGGTCTGAAGTCGCCCATGTCTGAAAGATTCAAGCCGTCGAAGACAGTCCCGAAATTTACTTCCGCTCTGACTTTTTCAATTTCTTGATAAAGTTCGCTTTTGCAAAAATAACATCGTCTGGAACTGTTTTCGTAATATCCGGCTATTTCCATTTCTTTAGTACTTATAAAGCGATGAGCGTTTCGGGGCAGCCCAATTTCTTTTATGAATTCCTCAACGGCGGTTTTTTCATCCACTGGAAATGAAGGCGAGACGGATGTTACCGCCAATGTATTCTCCGCTCCCAGGGCCTCCCGAGTTGCCCAGAGGACCAGACTCGAATCAAGTCCGCCGCTAAAAGCGACCACAGCAGATTTCTTGTCCGAGATTATTGAGAGCAGGTCATCGCGCTTAGTTCTGGCATAAGATTCCGCCTTGTCTTCCGACTCGGATTCTGTTGTCAATGGCTTGGGCGTCACCGGAGATGTCACTTGCGATTTCATTCTGTGAGTTCGCCCGCGTTGGCATGGCTGGAAAATTGAATAGGTGTTGGTCGCGAGCCATCGAGTGTGTAGAGCGGCAACGCGTTGTTTACGCGACGCTCCCCAAAGGAAATATCTCCAGACGCGCCACGATATATTTTCATTTCGTTCATAAACTTCAACATGCGCTGGGGAGATTTGGCTCCGGTTCTTATTCCGGCGGAGATTATGTTGATGGCGTCAAATGACAACGACGCCAGCCGCTTTGGCTTTTCGTCATACTTCAGACGGTACAATTGAGCGAACATGCTCTGCTCGACGCGCGTTTCATTCAATATGCTGGCTGATGAAAAAATCACGTCTTTCCAGTTCTGGAGATTAAGTTCACGCACAGACTGCGACGACCAACCGTCGGTACCCAAAACTGTAGTTTTGATATTGTAGAAGTTTAGCTGGGGAAGAATTAGTTTTAGATGTCCGGAAGTGGCCGGAGCGAAGACACATCCCAACTCAACCGGAATCTCTTTCCATCTGAGTGTGTCGCCACTTTCGTCAATCATTATTGCATCTTTGTCATATCCCCATAGAAAGCGATCTTTTATAGCGCGGCAAAAACCGCCAAAATCGGTGGAGCTTTTCGGGAAAATTGAGCTTGCGACAATTTCACCGCCCAACTCTTCAAATCTTTTTATAAAAGATTCGGCCATATGTTTTTCAACTGGACTGTTCGGGGCAATTACCGCCGCGTTTGAAACAGGTAGCTCCAGAAATGCGTATTCGGCCAACTGGCGACCGATAATTTCAGGAGAGGCGGTCAAAAAAAACATTGCTTCTGAAAGCTGTGATAGTCCGGATTCAGACGCAACCGGGGCTATGACCGGAAGTTCTGTGTAGTAAATAGTAGCCGAAACACTAACCGCTTCCTCGGATGTAAGCGGGCCAATCATTGCAGTCGCGCCGGACTCGGAAGCCTCCTGCGCAATAAGCGCCGATCTAATCGGATCACCCTCTGTGTCGCGAATTTCTAATCTGAAGTTCAGCGCATTGTCTCTTTTGAGGCGCTCGATGGCGAGCTCAATTCCGCGCTGAATCAGCTCGCCATATTCTTGAAGTTTGCCCGACAATGGAACAGCTAGATAAATAAGCGGAGCGTTTCCGTTGCCGTCTATGTTTTGAGACCAGTTTAAGCTCCCGACAATAATCTCCAAGTCCCTTCGTGTCTCCCTGTCTATAGAATTTATGATATCCGGGGAAACTTTTAAATCGGCATTATTGTCAAGAAGAATAGTCAGTGATTTAAGGGATAGCTCATCCAGATCGGCGCTGGAAGAGCCAGCGTATGCCAGTACGTAACTATCCGCGGCTTTGTTTTTGTTGTCTTCACGAAAATGAATATTTCCGAGAAAAAGATTCGCGTATGGAGCAAGGGGATTCTGAGAAAAGCGTTTTATCAGACGGCTAAAGTCGTCTTTTGCTTTATTCAAATCATCGAGATGATAATATGCGCGTCCGCGAAAATATACCCAGCGTGGAACGCGCGGAGATTCAGGGCGAATGTCCAGAAGTCGAGTGAATATCTCAGTAGCGGCGGAGAAATCGGCGTTGTCGAAACTGTTTTCGGCCTGAGTTTCTCGCTGGGTTAGTCCCGTTTCCTGGGCGCTTAAAAAATTAACCGAGCCAGCGATCAATAACGCGAGTATCGATACGCATAAATACTTTGAGAATATCAAGAGCTTCGAGAATCTCGCAAGATTCGAGAATCCAAAGCGGTCGGCGTAGCTCCGCGAGATTTTTGAAATGTACAAGCGGCGCTGGGATTGGGGGGGCCGGGGACGCTGTTGGCGCTGGGGCCGCTGGATGAGATCCTGATGGGAATATCCGTTTCCGCTTGCTCTCATTTAGGTTTCTATAGAGTGTACTTGCCGAAATCTTCAGGGTTTATCTTTTTCAATCTTTCGGCGAGCGATTCCGGGTCGTTAGTGAGATTCATCTTCTCAGCCTGGGAGCGCAATTCACCCTCAGCGAGGTGGAATAACTCTTCGGCGACATAGATCGGGGCTTTGAACTTCAGGGCCATGGCGATGGAATCAGATGGTCGCGCGTCGATTTGAAAATAGTTCGAATCATGACTTAAAGTCAGCGTTGCGTAGAATGTTTGATCTCGCAAATCAGTAATGTCGACCCTTGTGACAACCGTTTCCAAAGTTTCTAGAGCGGTCTTCAAGAGATCATGTGTCATCGGGCGTGACGCATTGAGCTTTGACAACTCCATAGCGATCACCCAGGCCTCGCTGTGGCCAATCCAGATAGGCAGAACTTTATCCTGTCCTTCCGGTGAGAGCACCACTACGGGAGATTTGGTGTTTGCGTCAAGAGCAATACTGCTGACTGTCACGGGAATCATTTTCATATCGCTAAAAGAGAGATCACAAAATCACTCCGGTTTCTTTACGACCCACAACTTCAGGTTGGCTACAACATCGGTCTCAATTTTCACCGGAACGCTATACACACCCAGCGATTTGATATGCTCTGCTAAGTCGATATTGCGTTTGTCGATTGTGATACCCTGTTCTTCCAGAAGATCAGAGATGTTCTGCGCGGTGATAGATCCGAATAACTTCTCGTCCTCACCAACATTGACTTCGGCCGTAATCGAGATTTTCTCAATTCTATCCTTAATCAACTCGGCGCCGCGCCGCTTTTTCTTATCGCGAATCTCCTTCTGCATTTTTACTTCGCCGATAGACTGGAGATTTCCTTTTGTGGCTGGAATAGCCAGATTTCGAGGAATCAGGAAATTGCGGGCATAGCCAGACTTGACCTCAATTGTGTCTCCGGTTGCTCCGCGTCCTTCGATATCGTCTCGTAGAATAACTTTCATATTCGTTTTATCTCCTTTCCTAAGATAGCCATTTGATATTTAGTTTGTCCAGCGCTATTCACGCTATTCACATCGATGAATTTCCGGTCGGGTCTTATGACAATTCAGGCTGATTGATTCTCTTTCGCAGGTCGAATTGTGTGTCGATAATCCCCAGAACAGCTAGAAAAATCATTCCCAGATGAAGCGAGAGCGCCAGCGCCAGATAGAATATGATCCTGATAATCAGCGGCGCTTTAATCCTTTTTAGAAACCATTTAGATAGCGACATCCCGCCGAGCGTGAAAAGAGCGCCGATCACGAGGAGTGAGTTGTCAAGCGCTTGGTTAAGCGCGTCAATTTCCATCAAGCCCGCCAGCAATCGAATCACGAAGAGGGCAGTCAATGTGATCAGAAAGCTGAAGTTGATTTTCCAATCAAGAAAATTTGTGACACTCGGTAATCGGTCATGTGGCTTAGAGTAATGTCCCAAAACCAACCAGCCCAATCCCACATACATCAGCGAGGAGAGAGTCATCAGACCCGGCAAATACCACAAAACCATGTCCATTGTGCTCTTCATAGATTCA
>JACZUZ010000125.1 GCA_022572905.1 Candidatus Zixiibacteriota bacterium
CGGTGTGGGCTGTCATTAGCTCCCTGCTAACCAGACGCAAGCGGTAGTTTACTAATGTATCTCCAAATTATTTCGTCGAACAAGATGACACTCTCGCCACATATCAAATTACTAGCCCGCTGTTTCGGAGCTGTTTCAGCGTGCGCTGTTTGTCTAATTGGATTTATGAGTACGGCTACAGGCGTCGATTTGTCTCGCTGGCGCACTCTCGGGTCCACCAATAATGTTCGCCATTTGTCTGAAGCGGGCGGAGGCGCGGGCGGTGATGTCTGGGCGCTAACAGAAGGCGGTGTTGTCGTGATCGACACAGCGGATCTGTCTGTGTCTTTTCTGACTAATGTTGATGGATTGCAGACAAATGATCTGGAGTACACGATAACTGATTCGCGTGGAGATATCTGGCTTTGCGGTATGGGTTGGCTGGTCCAGAATGATGCCGCAACAGGTCATTTCACTCCATTCTTGTTTAGAGATCAGAATGACAATTCTGTGCGCCTCTATTATATAGCCGATGACAACGATCAGCTATGGATCGGTACTTCAATCGGACTCTCATTGTTTTCAAAGGACATCGACGGTGGAGAGATTAGAGAAACATTCACCAGGTTCGGTCCATTTCCTGATAATTCCGAGGTCTTAGGCATTGTAATCACAGGTGACAGCATAATGATTGTCACGCCGTCGGGTCTGGCCCGAGCAAAAAGAACCGACCCGACACTACTGAAGCTCGCCAGCTCTTGGATAACAACGCCCACTCTCTTTGGCGCTACAGCTATTGTCAATTACAAAGATACAATTTTCATCGGAACAACTGCGGGAGCGGACAAACTTGTTTCGTCAGGCGGCGCCGACAGCCTGATTTCGCTCGGGTTACTGTCCGGATCAGTTGTCAATCAATTCCTGGTCGATAATGATACTCTGCGCATGTTTACGAGTATCGCCGAATACAAATACAACTCCTCCGGTTTGACACAAATCACAAATCCGGGATTGCCCAATCAGCTTCTCGAATCCGGTTATGAAATCGGTTCATTAAAATTCAGAGGATTAACCAGCGGCGGAATTTATGTGTCATCCGCCGGCGGAAGCTTCACAGCTATTGAAACCGGAGCGATACCGGGGTCTTTTGTCTCTGATATTGAAGTCATAACTCCGGGGAAAGTCTATGGCGCTTTCAATCAAGACGGTTTCGCTGAGTTGATTAACGGCGTCTGGACGCCGCTGGGACTGAGTTGGCGCGACGGAGCAATTTCAGTTTCACGCGATAGCGCCGGGGCTATTTGGTTTGGAACTTTTGGAAATGGTGTCTGGCGGAGGAATGGACCTGGAGCGATCAGATACGACAGTTTGAATTCATCTCTCAAAGGAAATGATGATGGCGGGCCAAACAACTATGTCGTCGTCCCCGAAATCGTTTCCGGACCGCGCTACACATACTTCGCAACATTCCGCGCCTTTGATACGAACGCAATCTCAATTGTAGACCAGCTTGATCGCTCGCGATGGACGTCTATTGGTAAAGACGAGGGAGTCACAGATGAATTTATTGTATCCATAGACTTGCATGATAACTTCCTGGCGGCGGGCTCATCGCGGCAGGGTGTTTTTCTGATAACACTCGGCGGCGACCCTTTCAACGCTCCGGTTCTACAGACCACGCATTATAACTCATCAAAACCGCCCGTTTCGATGGAATTTCTTCGCGAAGATATTGTTAATGTTGTTCGATTTGATAATGAGGGGAATTTATGGGTGGGGCATCGCAGCGGAATTTCCCGGCTTGATCCCGGAATTGAAAGATTTGTTGATATTGAACTTCCTCTGGGTCTCGGTCCGGAAGTTCTGGATATAGTTTTTGATCCCACCGGAACAGTCTGGTTTGCCACACCAAGCGGGTTAGGAAGTTACACGCTGCGGAATAATTCATTCGAAGTGTTCACAACATTAAATTCCGGGCTTGTTTCCGATCAGGTTCAATCTCTGGATTTTGATCGCTTTTCGAACGAACTCTGGATCGGAACCGAAAACGGAATATCAATCTACCGTCCCAACATTGGTCAGCCGATTTTGGAAATAAGCCAGGTGACCGCATATCCGAATCCATTTGTTGTGAATTCAGCGGCTGATCGGATGTATTTTAATTTTTCAGGAGTGGTCGAAGCTCGAATTTTCGCCGAATCAGGAGAATTGGTCTGGGTAGGGCAAACCAACCAGGGCTGGGCCGGGGTGAATCAATCCGGTCGCAAAGTAGCCTCGGGAGTCTATATATTTCTGGTTACCGACAGCGAAGGCGATGTCGGGCGCGGAAAAATTCTTCTTCTGCACAACCGTTAAATTCAGTTCGATTGAATTGTTTCAAATCTATAGTAAAGAAAATCTCCCTTTAGAACTTTGGGAAGAATTGGCCGGTGAATCGCTGCTTTATTCCACGGGCTGGCTGAATCTTTGGCGGACATTGGGCGGAGAGCCTGTTTACTTTATCTCAGATCAGAGCGCTGGTGATTATCCGCTTTGCGGGTTCGCCGGGATAAGGTTCGGTGATGGCGCAATATCGCGAATTCAAGTTCAAGCGAACGGACTTCCGGGGCGTTTGTTCCCTGACTATGAAGCTAAGAAGGCAAACGCGGATATTATAGAGGAGTCGCTTGCGTGTCTAGCAAGGTCGTCGGGTCTCTACGCTATCTGGGTTGATTATGATAATGTAATCAAAATAGGTCATGACAATGATAACGCTCTTTCCGAACATTGGCGGCGCTCAGAACAGGTTTGCCATAGAATTCTTCTGGCTGATGAATCAAATCAATTCGACAGCAAGACGCGAAGACATATCCGAAGCGGAATAGAGCGCGGCGCAACAGTGCGCCCTATCGCCACGGCAGATGAGGCGCAAATCTGCTTTGAGCTTCAGACTGAAACTTACAAACGCCGAGGCGCGAGAGTTATTTACAACAAGAAGTTCTATCATGAATTGTTCGAATTGTCTCAAAAAGATCAGCGCATTATCTGGCTGGTTTGCGAAACCGATGGGAAGCTGATCGGTTCGAGCGTTACACTGGTGGAGCGTGAAGAGGCGCTTAATTGGCAACCATACATTGATTGGGAAAGTCGGCGCTACAAACAAAGTTATTTGTTGATGGAAGAATCAATCCGCGAAGCTCGAAAACGGAATCTTAAGATATTCAATTTGGGCGCAACGCCCGCAGGCGCTGAAGGGTTGCGTATATTCAAAGAGGGTTTTGGAGCAAGCTCCTACGCATATTCGATTTACCGCTACGATTTGGCTCTGGGAAGAATACTGAAAACCGTGGGATTGATAAGATCATGAAAGTTCTGGTTCTGGCTGACGTTCAATCCTGGCACACGCCGCGATTCGTGAATGGATTGCGCTCCGAGGGTGTGGTTGTCACTCTGGCGTCACTTCAGGACGGAAAAGGAGTTGATTACAAATTCTCTCGCTCGCGGCTGGGAGAGTTTGCGTCGTATGTGTTAATGCCGAATCAAATATCAGAACTGATTGAAACTAATAACCCCGACATCGTCAGCTCCCATTTCGCCAGCGCCTATGGATTTTCGGCGGCGCTTGCGCGGAAGCGCTATACCGAGAGCCACCCGCGTTGGAGCTTACACGTCTGGGGATCAGATATTTTGGTTAGCCCTCACAGGAGTTTTCTCCATCGCCGCAGAATTTCTTACGCTCTTGGTGGAGCCGATCTGATTCTGGCGGATTCCAGTTATTTGAAAAAGAAAACAATGGAGTTGGGCGGCTGCGAAGTGTCGGTTTGTCCCTGGGGAGTTGAAAAGGAGTTTGTACCCACTCCCGCTGAAATCTCGTCTAAATCAATCTGGGGAAAAGGCTCACCCGTGAAAGTCATCCTTCCGCGACCCCATAATAAAATCTACCGTAACGAAATTATTCTAAAAGAGCTATCCGACGCGCTGAGGGCTAAAAAAATATCGCTGATTGTTTCTTCGCAGGGAGACTCTCGCCGGGATTTTGAAATCCTGTCACAAAAGCTCGATGTTGACAAGAGAATTGAATACTATAATCCTATGCAGCGTCGAGAATATCTGGAAATGTTTGGAGGGAATTCAATTGTCATCAGTGCGGCGCGCTCTGATTCCTCTCCTGTTACTTTAATTGAAGCTATGGCGCTGGGAGTGGCCCCGATTTTCGCCGATCATCCGGGACTTTATGATTTCCTGAATCCGAAAGACTCGCAGGAATTTATTTTTGATTCGACCAGCCCCGGCGATTTGGCTCGGAAACTGAATCATATTGTCGACATGAAAAGCGGCGTTAGAGGACAGTTGTTATTGAAGAATCACCAAACCGTTCTCAGGAGAGGGATATATGAAGAAAACATTCGAACTACGATCAATATATGGGAACGCAGTCTCCACGCTTAGGCTAAAAAATTAAAAACTAAAATGAAGCCTGTACTTCTCATAAGCTACTTTTTTCCTCCGACGGGCATGGCCGGATCGGCGCGACCGTATAATCTCTTTCGGCGCCTTCCTGAGTTCGGTTTTCAACCTTTGGTCTTGACAGTAAAGCCGATTCTCTTTCCCGCTTACGACCATTCACTGTTGAAACCGGGCGATCACAAATATATCACCAGAACCGGGTCGCTTGATCCCGCTCGCATTATGAAACTCATAGGCCGCCGCCAGAGTCCGGCGCCAAACCGAAGTGGTCAGCTTTCAACTTTGCTTACACCGGATTACAAGAAACTCTGGAATCCATTCGCGCTTTCCGCCGCCCGAAAGCTGATCAAAAAGCATTCAATCAGAATAGTAATTACCACAACACCGCCGCCTTCCACGCATATGATTGGATTACAACTTAAAAAAACAACCGGAATTAAGTGGATTGCGGATTTTCGCGACGCCTGGGTGTCGCGCAGAATTGAAGACGCGTATTCCTCGACGACGCAACGCGCACAATGTTTGAAACTCCTGAGCGAATTTAAAAACAAAGCGGATAGAGTGGTGGCCGTAAATGAATCGATTGGCAAGTATGTTCACGCCGATGCGATTATTCCCAACGGGGCCGACAACGATCTATCTCGCTTTTGGATTGATGAAAACCCGCCGAGTCCTGTTTTTCGCATTGGTTATCTGGGAACTCCGGACCTTGGCGCCGCGCTGGAGTCATTTGTTAAGGAACTTGCGGGAGCCTTAAAGGACAGCGGAAAGAAAGCGAACAAAGTTGAATTTCGGCTGGTTGGTGTCGCCGATAAAACGAGAATTCACAAGATGTTTAAAAATGCGGGTCTGGCTGAGAGTTTGAAAATCTTCCGCTATTTGCCCAAAAGCGACGCTTTTAGAAAACTTTCGGTTTGCGATCTTCTTCTGGCCACAATCCCCGCTCAGAAAATGAATCATGTCACTCCCAGCAAAATCTACGACTATCTCATAAGCGGCAAATCGATTGTAGCGATCGCACCGGTAGATTCCGAACTGGCCATGATTGTCCGTCAAAATAATCACCCTACTTTCGAAGAATCTCAAGGCCATGCGATTCGCGGCTTTTTGAGCCAGGCCATGCGCACTAAGGCAACTGCGATAGCGGAAGAGGCGACACTGACATTCTCGCGGGCCAGCGTCGAGGAATACGGCGCGCGGATGATGGCCCAGCGCTATTCAGAACTCTTGTTTTCACTCTAAAGTCTTGCTTCAAGCCCGCCAGATTGATGAATTATGCCCGATGATTGAGGATTTATAAGGCCTGATGAATAAGATCGCGCTTTCAGTTGTTATTCCCGTTTACAATGGTGAAACATTCCTGCGGGATTGTCTGGCTTCGGTTCTGGCTGAAGCCAACGACCTGTCTTCTGAAATAGGCCTCTCTGAAATCGTTTGCGTAGATGACGCATCGAGCGACCGCTCGGTTGAGATAATCTCCGCCGACTTCGCGTCGGTGACTCTGGTTTGTAACAATTACAACCGGGGCTTCGCTTATACTTGCAATCTGGGGATGCGCGAAAGCCGGGGCGAATTTATTTTTCTGCTCAATCAGGACACCAGACTAAAAAAGGGAGCGCTCAAGTCGCTCTATGGACGCTTGCAGCTCGACCAGAAAATCGCCTTTGTCGGTCCGCGCTTTGTTGGCTTCGACGGAGAGCTTCAGCGTAAATGCGCGTCGTTCCCGACATTCGGAAATGTTTTTTGGAAAATGGTCGGAATGAGTCGAATATTCCCAGAGTCGAAGCGCTTCGCAAATTTGGGGATGGGCTGGTTCGATCACCTGTCTGAATTCAGAGTGGATCAGCCAATGGGCGCCGCGCTGATGTTTCGCAGGGATATTCTAAATAAAGTCGGCTATCTGGATGAGTCATTCCCAATTTATTTTAATG
>JACZUZ010000126.1 GCA_022572905.1 Candidatus Zixiibacteriota bacterium
CCGAAAGTATGAACAACCTCCCCGTCTTTCATGCGCCCAGCGGGGACTTTCCAGATTTCCTTTATTCCCGTCAAGAACGAATGCGGTAGTTTTCCCTCGCCAATTCCGAGTTTCTCATAGGCTTGCTCTGTCAACGAGCCACGCACGCCTTCGGACAGTACTGTTACCTTTGCTTTGATTAGTGAACCCGGCTCAAAGTTGTCTGCGGGAGAGCCATCCTTCTCACGACCCATGTCCACGGTTTGCACACCTACCACACGGCCGTCTTCAATTAGAAGTTCTGCGCCGCCTGTTCCGGTGAAGATATTAACTCCCAACTCTTCCACTTTTTCGGCCAGCCAGATCGCGAACTTATAAAGAGAAATTATGTAATTCCCCTTGTTATGCATTCCCGGAGGAACCAGCGGAGATTTCAACTGCCCCTTTTCGGTTAAGAAAAGAAAACTTTCTTTACCTGTCTTCGCCTCGACCGGCATACCCTGCTCTAAAAAATCGGGCATCATCTCCGCCATAGGGCGTGGATCCAAAACAGCGCCGGAAAGCAAATGCATTCCGACAGTCGGACTTTTTTCGATGATTACTACTTCGGGGAGTTCGCCGTTTTCTTTGTTCCACTGTTTGGCCAGATGATATCCGCAGGCCAAGCCGGCCGGACCGGCGCCGACAATCAGAATATCAACTTCAAGCTCTTCTCTTTGTATTTCCATATTTTTTTCCTGGCGCCTCTGAACATCTTGAGAGTAAGTGTCGAAAGCAGGGTTCCTGGCTCTGCTAAACTCTTAGAGACACCATTAGTCCATCGCGAATGGGAATAATGGTGGACCGAAATCCCGGATGGGAATAGATCATCTTGGTGAATTTCCGAATCGCCCTTGTAGGTGAATCATTTACGCCGCTGTAAACTTTTCCAGACCAGAGAACATTATCGGTTACCAGAACGCCTCCCTTACGAAGTTTCTTCCAGGCAGGCTCGATTACATCGGGATATTTTATTTTATCCAGATCATTAAGAATTATATCAAATTTCCCGCGCGCCTTATTCAGTTCTCCGAGCGCATCCCCAAGATGATATACGAACTCGCTTTTTAATCTTCCGGCCGAAAATAGTTGCAGGGCTTTCTTTTTGTTTTCAGGATCACGGTCTGTCAGGTGTATCTCCGCTTCCTTGCCCCGCGCCAGAGAAAACCAACAAGCGGAGTAACCGAAACCTGAGCCAAGCTCAAAAATTCGCCGAGCCTCAATCATTCTCGCCAGTTGAAACAAATACTGACCACAAAGCGGACCGATAATTGGGAAATCATCGTGAGCGGCCTTGCGTTCCACTTTTACTAAGAACTCAGGGCTCTTGAGCGCGACCCGCTTGAGATAATTATCTAACTCGGGATAAGTTTTCACTTAATATAGGTGAGCTAATTTTAGCGGTTTTGATATCGTAGAAACTTTTTCCGGACTATGTTACGCAGTTGTCGCTGCGACTTGGGGTTTTTGTTGCTTCTTGTCTAGCGGCTTTAGTTTGCGTTTCTTTTGTCTGAGTTGCGCGAAGAGTATACCGCCGCCAGAGAAGATTATCAGATTCCCAAACCAGAAAAAATTTATCAGCGGCTTTATAGTGATTTCGGCCACAAGAGTTGACGCGGGAGTGTTCTCGAGGGTTGGGATTTTATCTCCCACGAATTTCAAAAGCGCCGCTCCGTTTGTGGCGTCTATATTTGCGATAAACACTTCCGTACGTCCGGAATCGAAACTTGCGCTATGGCGGACAAGACTGTCTGCCGAAATCTCTATATACGGCGCGACGGTATCGGTTTTGCCGTCGTAGGTAACATACAAATTAGCGGCGGCCATACTTGGCGCGCCCTCTTCTTCGCCATGGCTTGATACATCAAAACCGTCAAAAAACACTTCATACGGCCCAACGGTCGCCACATCACCGTCCATAAGACCAACTATTGAAGGGTCCTCTTCATATTGAACATTCAATGGCGCAACATACAGATCATATAGCAAATAGCGCTCAACGTGCGGTTTGCGCATGACGCTATTGTCCCGCTCCTGATACTTACTTTCCAAAGTGGCCACAAAAGAATCCGAGCTGTCGTCAGTTGTCATGGCCACATAATGGTATTCTGTGAAGCCATCCATCTCGCTGCCTGTGTATGTTATCTTATGACAGAACGCGCTAATTTCCTGCCCCTCAGGCAAAGCCAGTTTTACGCCATTGTCATGCCCGGCGGAAACAGTGGCCCCAATCATCATAAACGCGACACCAACATGAATCAAATATGGCGCGGCGATATGACCTCTCTTCGAGCGCACAAACAGGAAATAGATATTCGAAACAAATGCTGACACTGCCAGCGAAACCAGAAGACGATACATCTGACTTTCCATAGACGTAAAGACCACCAGCGAAAGATAGGTAAGCCCGGCGGCGGCTCCCGCCGCAATTAATATCCAGCGCTTCTGAATACCTGAATCCCATTTGAACGTTGGGAATAAGGTCAAAAGAGCCAGCACGGCGATTCCAATCGGGTTCATGGTAAGAGCGTAATAGTCCATGCTAACAGCCGACGTCTGTTCGGTGAACCTCGTTAGTAGCGGCGCTGAAGTTCCCAGAAGCGTCAGAATGCCTCCGATAAAGAGCACAACCACTCCGAGCGTAACCAAATATGAACGTGACGCCACAGAGTTGAATGACGGTTGCGATTTTATATCACGCCAGCGATACATAAACATAAACGCTGTCAGCGCCGTGAAGAAGAAAAGTCCGCCAATCAGAAAATTATTAATTCCAAGATCAATAAATGAATGAACTGAGAAATCGGCCAGAACACCGGAGCGCGTCAGGAATGTTCCATAGAGCACGGAAAGAAAAGTCAAACATACCATAATCAGCGCAAAACGGTTGAGTCCATTACGCTTCTTACGAATTAATGTGGAGTGGATTTGCGTTGTCAGAAATATCCAGGGAATAAAGGATGAGTTTTCAACGGGGTCCCAGGCCCAGAATCCACCCCACCCGAGAACTTCATATGCCCAGAAGCCGCCCATCACCAACGCTATTCCCAGCGCCGACCAGGACACCAGAGTCCAAACGCGTGCGCGATCAGTCCAGTCTGAATACGTGCGCTGTGTAAGCGCTGTCAGCGCAAAAACAAATGGAATTGCGACACCCGCAAAACCTATAAACATGGTCGGCGGATGGATAACCATCCAGTAATCCTGCAAGAGGGGATTCAAACCGGCGCCTTCCAGCGGAACAACGCCCGGCATCAAATCAAACGGGGACTTCTTTATGATAATTACAAGAATCGAAATTAGAATAATATTCAAATAGAACATGGCCCCGTTTTCGTAGTTCTTGGAAGTGAACATCAGAATCGAGCCCATGATTCCTAAGTAAAACAGCCAGAGCAGGAATGTGCCCTCCTGTCCCGCCCAGAACGTAGAAAACAGGTAATAAACCGGCAAATCCGTTGACGAATAGCTGAATACATAACTCACTGAGAAATCATGAGCGAAAATAAGAGACATCAAAATCACACAGACCATTGTGATCGAACCCGCAGACGCTAAGAATAGCCAGCGCGCAGGTTTCTTTAGTCTGTCATTACCTCGCCAGGTCAGCGCATAGCAAATCGCTGAAGCCGCCGCCAGAATTGCGGCGTTGTATATGAAGAAATCTCCGAATTGAGTTATTGACATAATGCGTTTACTTTGAACATACGCTCAAGAGTTACTTGGTGGTATCGCTAATGGCATTCATCCTGCAGCGCCAGTTTATTCGTACGGCTTCTTTTTTGTGGACGCACCAACTCCGCAGATTCGTTAGAAATTTGAAGCAAACGATCGACTACCCCTTCGATCAAAAAGTCTGGTGTAGACGCTCCGGCTGTTATACCTACGGTCAACTTCTTATCTGAATTCTCAGTCGTAAACCAGCTTTCGTCAATATCGGCTTCGCTGTCGATTAAGTAGGCTCTGCCACAAAGCGCTTCGGCCATCGACGCCAAGCGCAAAGAGTTCGCAGAGGTAAGCGAACCCACGACCAGGGTTAAATCTACTTTCGGCGCCAGATTCATGATCGCTTTCTGGCGTTGATTCGTGGCATTGCAGATAGTGTTGAAAATCTTGATCTGCGGCCAGCGTTTTTTCGCGGCAAGCTCCGCTTCCGCGAATTCCGACGCCTGCGCTGTCGTCTGGGATGTCAAAGCGAGCTTCTCGGGCATATCTTCCGGGAGTTTCATTAACGTTTCAACATCGGGAACGACTGTCAATTGCTCCTTAGTGGCGTGACCTATTACACCTAGGGTTTCATCATGATGATGATCACCGAAATGCAAAATGCGGTAGTCGCGTTCGGCGAGTTTGTCGACTATATCGTGTATCCGGGTAACCAGCGGACAGGTTGCGTCGATCACGCTGACTCCTCTTTCTTCCGCTTGCTTGAATACTTCGGGAGACGCGCCGTGCGCCGAGACAATCATAGTTCCCGAATCAATTTCCTCAACGCTCATCTTCTGGCCGATGCCATCTGCGCGAAAGCGCTCAACCACTGACTTGTTGTGAACAATCTCTTTGAGGATTGTCACATCAGCGTCTTTTTCGTCATTGGTTTCTTCCGCGATTTGAATTGCTCGCTTTACTCCCATGCAGAAACCGTAATGATCCGCCAGTATAATTTTCTTAAGCATTCCTTGCGCCTTTTTTCTAACTTGAATATTTTCTTTCGAGCAATTTCTTTGACTGATTAAACGCCTTGTACGAGGAACGCACAAGTGGCCCCGCTTCAACATGCTCAAAACCAATATCGTTACCGATGCTCGCCAGATCAACAAATTCTTCCGGGGGATAATACCGTTCTACAGGAAGATGTCTATCAGATGGCCTCAAATACTGTCCTAGGGTCACAATCTGGCAACCGGTAGCCCTTATTTGGTGGAAAAGCTCGATTATTTCCTCCCGAGTCTCTCCCAGGCCCACCATAAAGCCGGTCTTCACAACAGGTTGTAGCTTATCCTGACTGGCCATTTTCAATATCCCGAGTGACCTTTTCAGCCTGGCCCCCGGACGCACGCGCTTGTAAAGACGCTGGACAGTTTCAACATTGTGGGCGAAAACATCAGGTCTGGCGTCCAGGGTAATTTGCACAGCTTTCTTACTTCCGCGCATATCCGGAATCAGAATCTCAATCTTCACTAGCGGATCGCGCATTCGCAATTCGCGGATAGTTTCGGCGAAAATCACGGCGCCGCCGTCTTCAAGATCGTCGCGTGTCACCGATGTTATCACCACCTGCCGCAATCCGAGTTGAGACACCCCCTCAGCAAGCCTGCGGGGTTCGTCGGTATCTAGCTCAATGGGGCGACCGGTTAGAACATCGCAGAAATTACAACCGCGCGTGCAGAGCTTCCCGAGAATCATGAATGTGGCCGTTCCTTCACCCCAACATTCACGGATATTGGGGCAGGCCGCTTCCCCGCAAACCGTATGCAGACCGTTGCTTTCGACGATTTTTTTGACCCGCACGTATTCAGGGTCGAATCCGGCCGTAATCTTCAGCCAGGGCGGAAGTCGTGCGGATTTGTGCTTTATCTGAGAGGGGCCGCACCTGCCTCCGCCCCCGCCCCCGTCCCCTGCGCTGGTATCGTATCCCAGCGGCGCTGTTGCGGTACGCGTTCCGGTAGACATTTGCGCGTTTCCGTTCGTGTGCGAGGGCTCTATCGTCTGGCTAAATATTTTTCTCATTCTTATTATAGTTTTTTATTCGTACTCCGAGTCAACCTATTTCGCGGCGGCTTCCAGAATCGCCTTTCGGGGCATATCAGCGCTCTTTGATTTTTCTATCAAAGTTGGCGCCACAACCTCTTTTAGAAAGTACTCAGTTGTCAGTCCTTCATCAAATAGTTCGTCGTGATATGAACTCGCCAGCAGGTTTCCCTGTCTGATGAGAACCGGGTCCGCGCCTCGTTTGGCCAATACTTGAACTGACTCACCCAGCCGGGTTATTCTGGGGGCCCGAATGAAAGCCGCGCGAGTTTCGATTTGGCTTTCGTTCCAGTTGATAGTGACTCTTTCTTCGGTTGAGTGAATCTGTCTTCCGTATGCGTTACGAGCGACAGAAATGTCAAGCAGGCCCAGTGGTTCTATGATTCCATCTTCAACTTCTCTTGACATCAGAATCATTCCCGCGCATGAACCCCAAACGGGAAGAGATTTCCCCAACTCGATCAGTGGAGCTCTCATTTCAAAAGTATTTATTAGCTTGATTATCGTAGTGGACTCACCGCCGGGTAATATCAATCCATCCAGACCCTTCAGACCGCTTGGATCTCTCACTTCAACACCGCTAACAC
>JACZUZ010000127.1 GCA_022572905.1 Candidatus Zixiibacteriota bacterium
GTTGTCGCCAATGGATGTTTAAGCGCCGAGCGCATTCGCCAAAGAGTTTCGCTGTCGGATTCATGCCATCCCAAAAATTCACTGAAAAAAGCCGCTTGCCAGTGAGAGGTCGGAGCTATGCGTTCGCCGCCGCAAAATGCCGATTCAGGCGCCAGATATAGAACAATGCGGAGAATTAGCTCGAGCGCGATAAAAAATAGCAAAGCTATCAAAGTTGAAAATAGAAATTTTTTCATGCTGCTCGACTGCAATTCCCGTCGATTGTGAAAAACTATCCTTTATCCACAGAGTCGGACGTTATCATCCGCAAAAGCGCATGTCCCTGATGGGAATATAAACGCTTACGTTCCTCATAAGCGCTTTACATAATAACTGAAAAATCCTATCCTGTAACACCGCCAGCTATGGGTTTACATTTCTGGCTGTTCATACTGTAAAAAAACTCAGGGAATCTGGTCGAAACGATGCCTCTAAAACAATTTGAAAAAGATTTTTCGTGGCCCAAAGCCGAAGAGACTATTCTCGATTTCTGGGACGCTGAAAACATCTTCGCCAGAGCGACGGAGGAAGCCAAAGACCGGCCGCATTTCGTTTTCTATGAAGGCCCCCCCACTGCCAATGGCCGCCCCGGAATCCATCACGTTCTCTCACGAACGATCAAGGACATGGTCTGTCGCTACAAGGCCATGCGCGGATATCGGGTGGATCGCAAAGCGGGTTGGGACACTCAAGGGCTTCCGGTAGAAATTGAAGTGGAGAAGCGCCTTGGTCTTAATAGCAAGAAAGATATCGTCAAGTATGGTGTTGACAAGTTCAATCAGGAATGCCGCAATTCGGTTTTTACCTATCTGGACGAATGGAATAAGCTCACCCGCCGGACAGCTTTCTGGCTTGATCTGGAAAATCCCTATGTCACGCTTGAAAACAACTACATCGAGTCGCTCTGGTGGATTTTAAAAGATTTTTTCGACCGAGGATTGATCTATCAGGGTTTCAAAACACTTCCCTTCTGTCCGCGTTGTGGAACGGGTTTGTCTTCGCATGAAGTGGCCCAAGGCTATGAGGAAGTCTCCGATCCTTCTGTTTTTGTGAAGATGAAATTGAAGGACGACGACTATTCGTTCCTGGTCTGGACCACAACCCCCTGGACATTGCCTTCCAACGTCGCTATCGCAGTGCGCGAGGACGCGGACTATGTCAGAGCTGAATCCGAAACCGAAAAATTGATTCTCGCTGAAGCTCTGATGGCCAGCGCATTAGGCGACAGAGCAGGCGAATTCAAAGTCATCGAAAAAATAAAAGGCTCCGACCTGGTCGGTCTGGCCTATCGACCTCTCTTTGATTTTTGCGACGAGCTTGAAAAACCTGCCTACACGGTGTTATTAGGTGACTTTGTAACTCTTGAAGACGGAACCGGAATTGTTCACATAGCGCCCGGATATGGCGCAGATGATTATGAGCTCGGAAAAAAATATTCTCTCCCCACTGTGCAACTTGTAGAGAGCAATGGAATATTTACAGACAAAGCGAAAAATTATGCAGGCAAATGGTTCAAAGACGCTGACCCGCTTATCCTGAAAGACCTTAAAATAGCCGGAAAATTATTTCGCAAAGAAAAGTACAAACACAATTATCCCTTTTGCTGGCGCTGTCACTCCCCTCTTATTTATATCGCACGCCCGAGCTGGTATATCCGCACAACACAGTTCAAGGACAAAATGATCGAGAATTCAAACGTGATCAATTGGAAGCCCGATGAAATCCGCACTGGCCGCATGGGCAAGTGGCTTGAGAATAATATCGACTGGGCAATTTCGCGCGAACGATTCTGGGGAACGCCTTTGCCGTTTTGGATTTGCCAAAATGATGATTGCCACAAATCACGCGCCGTTGGATCTATCGAACAATTAATGAAAGAAGCCATCAACCCGCCCACTCCCGAAGAGCTTGATTTGCACAAGCCGCAAATGGATAATGTCCTGCTTCGTTGCGAGTGCGGCGGAGAAATGCGCAGAATTCCTGAGCTAATTGATGTCTGGTTTGATTCCGGCGCCATGCCTTTCGCGCAGTGGCATTATCCTTTTGAAAATAAAGAACTAGTCGAAAAGACAACTTTCCCGGCCGATTTTATCTCCGAAGGAATCGACCAGACCCGCGGATGGTTCTACAATTTGATCGCTATTTCAACCATGCTCAAGGCCGCCCACCCCGAATTAGGACCGGAGAAGACAGGCCAGCCATTTCGCAGTTGCGTGGTGAATGAATTCATTCTGGACAAGAACGGCAAGAAGATGTCCAAGCATAAGGGAAATGTGGTTGATCCGTTTGAAATGGTAGACAAGTACGGTTCGGATCCCCTGCGTTGGTACCTTCTGACAACATCCAGCCCCTGGACGCCAACTAAATTTGATGAAAATGGAATTTCAGAAGTATTGCGTAAGTTTTTTGACACGCTTAAGAATTGCTACAACTTTCTGGCTTTGTACGCGGGCATAGACAATATCGCAAAGAGCGCTCAAAAGGAAGGCCTCACACTTGAGGAATGGCTAACAAAACACGCGGGGACTCCATCAAGAATTGATCGCTGGATTGCCAGCCGTTACAACTCCGTAGTTGGTGACACTATTGATGATCTTGAAAAATATGAATTAACCCGAGCCCTGAGACGAATTTCGGATTTTGTAATCGATGAATTATCTAATTGGTATGTGCGCAGAAATCGCAAACGCTTCTGGCGCTCAGGTGATGATAAAGACAAAATGCGGGCGTATTTAACGCTGTATGAAACTCTCCTTGGTGTTGTTAAGTTAATTGCTCCAATCACCCCTTTCGTCTCTGAAATGCTTTATCGCGAAATGACTGACGACAATTCTCTGAAAACAAAGCCTTCTGTTCATATGCTCTCATATCCCGAACAGGATGAAGCAAAAATCAACTCCGCTCTTGAGCGTGAAATCGAAATTGTCATGAATGTTGTCTCAATGGGACGCGCCGCGCGTACGCGACACAATCTGAAAATTCGACAGCCGCTGGCGGAGCTTTTGATTTCTTTAAGACAGGGCGAAAGCTTTGATTTAATTTCCGAAGACATAGATGAATTCATCGGAGAGCTTAATATCAAATCAGTGCGACCTCTCACAAACGCAGATGAGTTAGTCTCTTATTCCGCGAAGCTGAATTTTGCCAGCGCAGGAAAAAAATTCGGCTCAATAGTAAAAGAGCTTGGACCGGTAGTGGCCGATTTGGGTTCTGAGGAAGTTCAAAAACTCAATTCCGGAATGTCGCTCGAGCTGGTAATCTCCGAAAAGAAAGTGACAATCGAGCCGTCTGATGTTCTGGTAAGCAAGAATGAAAAAGAAGGATTCGCGGTCGAAAGCTCTGGCGGAGTGACAATAGCAATATCTACCACTCTGACACCTGAACTCGAAAAAGAGGGCCTGGCGCGAGAGACAGTGAATAGAATTCAAAATTTGCGTAAGAAGGCAAACTTCAAAGTAACCGACAGGATTTCGGTTTCGATTCAGGGCAATCAAAAATTGACCGAAGCGCTAAAAGAACACGAGGAATTCATCCGCAAAGAAACTTTGGCTAGTAAGCTCTATTTTTCTGGTGAATCCGCCAACGGCGAAATGGCTATTGATCAAGAGTTTGACATAAACGGCCAAAAGGCCAGGATTTCTCTTGCCAGAGAAATGCAAGACGCCTGAGAAAGTCGTATAATCCGGAGTATTGAGCGGGGCGGAGGTTGAAGACTGCTTGACTAGATGTTGCGCCAACGCCCCAGGTTCGATAGAGAGATCAAAATAATCGAGGCGATTTAGGCGATACGGTTTGGACAAACCTGCTTAGACAAAACTATTTAGGCAATACCGTGAGAAAGCGCGAACTCGAAAGACTCAAGAAAAAACTTCTGGAAAAACGAGAGAAACTCATTAATGAAGTCCGACTACTGCGTAAAGGCAATCTGGATACTAATCTAAAAGAAGCCACCGGGGATCTATCCAGCCATTCGCACCATATGGCCGATCTTGGCACAGACATGCAGGAGCGCGAAAAAGGATTCTTCCTCGCCAGCCATCAGAAACGCTTTCTATATCATATCGATCAGGCCTTGCGCAGGATAAACGACAGGACTTACGGCAAATGTGAGACATGCGCCAAATCAATAGGTCTTGACCGACTTCTGGCCGTGCCCCACGCACGCTTTTGTATCGAATGCAAGTCCGCAGAGGAGTCGGGTAAATCATAGAACAAGATATTCCCAGCGGCCCCTCTCCTAGAGACGATCTACGCTCTGCTTCATCTGAAGAGCGAAAATCCGTCACCAAAGAGGCCAATCCGGAACCGTACCCTGCGGACCTTTCCAGCGCCATTCGCAAGAATACTTATATCGCCCTGGCTATTATCTTCACGATAGCCTTGGCGGACCAGCTCACAAAAATCTGGGCGGTCGAAGCGCTTAGCAATGTTGACCATATCCAGGTTATTGGTGACTTGGTGCGCTTGACGTTGGTTTACAATTATGGCGGCGCTATGGGAACAAACTTAGGTGGCGCAACCGTTTATCTGATAAGCGGTATAGCGATTCTCGTGATCCTTCTGGCATATCTGTATACATACAGGAGAGACCTTAGGATAACTGTTGCTCTGGCTCTTATAGCTGGTGGCGCTGTGGGTAATTTGATCGATAGAGCCCGGCTGGGTAGGGTCGTAGACTGGGTTGACATAGATATACCCGATCTCAGTCTCTTTGGATGGACTTTGGAGCGCTGGTGGACATTTAATATAGCCGACGCGGCTATCACACTTTCGCTTATGTCGATAATAGTCGTCTTCATCGCTCGCGGCAGATACGACCACAAATCGTCGCTCGAAGATTCCCCTCCCACTTCAGCCGATGCGCTTATGGAAGACAGCGATCAAAGCGATGATATTTCGGCTCGCTAATCGTTTTCATATACTAGAATATATATTATATTAAAGGTGGCCCCAGGGGGCGGGGCCGAGCGCCGGAGGTTTGAGAAATGAGGGTGTTGGAATTTGTTAAAGCTCATACCGCTAAAACCTCCTCAAATTGAAACTCTCATTTCTGGTCAGAAATGATTCTGATTTGAAATGATCTAAAGACTAGGGGCCGCACAAAATGACAAATATTGATCAAAACCTGCTTGAATTCCTGAAACCCGTTAAGGACCCGGAGCTTAGATTCTCCATTGTAAAGCTGGGCATGGTTTCGTCCCTTACCCGACAAAACGGCACGATTAATCTGTCGTTGAAATTGCCTCTTCCCAATTCGCCAAGTGAAGCGGAGCTAAAGAATGAAATCAGATCGGCGCTTTCAGATCTGGAGGGTGTGACAGGTGTGGAAATCTCCACCACTGTGATGTCTGATGAGGAACGGCTCGATCTGGCCAACAAGATTCATGGACGACCATCAACAGGCGGTTCCGACGCTAAAGGCGGGTCAGGGTTGAGCGTTGATTTCCAGCCCGCTCAAATTGACGAAAAAGGAAATATACTGGAAACTGACGCTCACCGAAGGGCCGTTCTCGAAATACTAGCCACTATTGATGACCCCGAAATCAATAAGCCTCTGACAGAATTGGGTATGGTGAAAGCTCTGGGAATAGAAAGCGGAAATGTGGGCGTCGAAATTCTGCTGACCGTACCGGGTTGTCCGCTCAAAGACAAGATCACCTCTGATATTGCAAACGGCCTGAAAACGCTGGACTGGGTGAAAAATGTCGCTGTAGACTTTGATGTTATGACCGAACAGCAGCGCCAGCGTGTGGCCGAGATTGTCCAAGGAAACGAACCAGACGCCTGGAAAGGACGCAAACCGGTTAGCGCCGGCGAATACGCCAAAAGAATAATTGTGGTGGCATCTGGCAAAGGCGGTGTGGGCAAATCGACCACCACAACTAATCTGGCTTTTGCGCTGGCTGAGCAGGGCTACGAAGTTGGAATCCTGGACGCTGATGTCTATGGCTTTTCGATTCCGCGCATGACCGGTGTGTTCGGTCGTCCACGAGTCGTCAATGAAATGATGGAGCCTATCCGTAAGGGAAGGGTTCAGGTTATGTCAATGGGTTATTTTGTAGATGAAGACGCCGCTGTAATCTGGCGGGGACCGCTCTTGCATAAGGCGATAAATCAATTTATTACTGATGTTCTTTGGGAAAAAATGGATTATCTCTTCATCGACCTTCCGCCGGGTACGGGCGATGTAACACTCACTCTGGCGACGGCTCTTCCACAATCGGAGATGTTAATTGTAACAACTCCCCAACCTGTGGCGACGCATGTGGCCGGAAGAGTGGCTCGCCTGGCTGAA
>JACZUZ010000128.1 GCA_022572905.1 Candidatus Zixiibacteriota bacterium
CTTACTACCTTCATTCTTGAATTTCCCTTGTGTATCATCTCGCTCAAGCGGTGCGAATGATCCGGTTTCTTGATGGCTACTCCCTATCTCTATTTTCCTGCCAAAATTTTTCTTCCGAAAGATAAGTAGGGCGCTTTGTTGGTCTTGACCTGCGGCAGGTGAGGTACGTGTGGCGGAAATAGGAATCGCAGGACGCCTGATAAGGCGACTGAAAGATACGCCAAATCTTCCTAATTACAAGCGATTCTTGCGTTTCGAAAGTCTCAAACGTCAAATCCCGCCCGGTTCGCCATTGGCTTGAAATTGAGACAAAAAAAGAGTTTCTTGTCTGGCTCGGAGGTTTTCTAAATAAACCGCATAACTGAGAAACAGACTAAATATGAATCAGCGCAAGCCACAGCGACCCGGAGACCGCCGACCCGGAAAAAGCTCTTCCGGAGAGAATGCCTCCGGACAGGGCAAGAGTTCGCGAAATCAAAGTCGCCGAAGATTTCCGGGGTTGGGAAAACGGCGCGGGAATAGGCCCGATCAAGGTAGCCGCCGACATTCCCGGGGACATCGTGGTGGCAGCCGCGGATCAAAAGTCTTGATTATTGGCTCAGGGGGGCGCGAGCATGCTCTTGCGCTTAAAATCAGCGCCTCGAGGCTTGTGTCCAAAGTGTTTGTCGCGCCGGGAAGCGCCGCAATGGCCGAATTTGCGCAATGTGTCAATATTCGCCAGGACAATGTTAGCGATCTGGCGTCGCTCGCGTCAAGAAACCAAATCGATCTGACTATCGTCGGACCGGAGGTTCCGCTTGCGGCAGGCATTGTAGATCACTTTACCAAGCGTAGTTTGAAGATTTTCGGCCCTACTAGAAACGCCGCTCGACTCGAGTCATCAAAATCTTTTGCCAGACATTTCATGCGCAGGCACAACATCCCCACAGCCAGCTATAGAGTTTACGATGATCCAAATACAGCCATTACATTTCTCAGAACAGCGGAATATCCGCTGGTAATCAAAGCGGATGGATTGGCGGCCGGCAAAGGAGTGGTTATCGCAAACGATTTCGCTCAGGCCGCGGATACTGTGAAACAAATGATGATAAAGCGGGTTTTCGGAAAAGCCGGTGAGACAATCCTGATTGAGTCATGCCTGCAGGGTCCGGAGGTTTCGATAATGGCTTTTTGCGATGGGGATTCTTACTGGCTCATGCCTCCTGCCCAGGACCATAAACGAATTGGAGAGGGCGATATCGGACCTAACACGGGCGGCATGGGCGCGTATTGTCCGGTTTCATTTGTAGATGAGGAATTCCGCGAGGTGATTGATGAGCGCGTTTTCGGGCCTGTCCTGAAAGGGATGGCCCAGGAGGGTTATCCGTTCAAAGGGATTCTATACGCTGGATTGATGCTCACTTCCTCTGGTCCAAAAGTTCTTGAATTCAATTGCCGTTTTGGCGACCCGGAGACCCAGGTTGTACTTCCTCTGCTTGAAAGCGACCTCTTCGAGATAATGCTAAAAATCGCAAATCATAGACCAGCCGGAGTGTCTCAAGGCCCTCGAAAACAATCTCGCAAGAACGAATCCAAGCGCGATTCAAAAGAAAGCGAGACAAACGGAGTCCAATTCCTGCGAGATTTAGTTGATAAATATGATACAAAGGAAGACGAGACCGAACCAACGGCGCCCGCGCCCTCCAAAAAACCGCAATTACAATGGTCAAACAAAGTTTCGGCGACCGTGACTCTTGCGTCACGCGGTTATCCGGGCCGACCAGATGTTGGAAAGAAGATTTCCGGCTTGGACAATGTTGATCGCGCTAATGTAACAGTATATCACGCCGGGACAAAGAAGGTCGGCGGTAACTGGATTACTTCCGGCGGGCGAGTTCTGAATATAACCGGGATTGGAGACAACTTGGATTCTGCGCTCGCGACAACCTATCGGGAGATTCAAAAAGTCAGCTTCAACGGAATGCAGTTCAGGCGTGACATCGGAAAGACGAAAGGCGCCATAAGCGCCTCGAGGGAAGTAGCTCAGTCGACTAATTGACATGACTGAATGCGCTATGTACAAGCAGAGAAACACCATTAGAGAAGCTCGACCTGAGAAATATTTTGTAGAAACGAAAATACACTATTCATGACTATTCATAGAGAATTACATTGATGAGCAGCCCTATCGTTCTTATTATAACCGGCTCCAAGTCTGACAGCGAATACGCTGAGAAGTGTCAAGCGCTTCTCACTCAACTTGGGATAGAATCAAAATTCACGGTCTCCTCCGCCCATCGCCACCCCGTGAAAACCGCGGATATCGCGAAGAATGCTGCAAATGACGGATTTAAGATAATCATAGCCATGGCGGGCTTGTCGGCGGCTCTCCCCGGAGTAATGGCCGCGCATAGCGATCTGCCAGTAATCGGAGTTCCAATTCCTGCCAGCATAGGAGGGATTGACTCTTTATTGTCAATAGCTCAAATGCCGCCGGGAATACCGGTGGCCTGCATGGGAATTGGAAACAGCGGCGCGAAAAACGCCGCAGTCCTGGCCGCCAGGATACTCGCTTTAGGAGATTCGACCGTAGAGCGAAAACTCGGCGACTATCGGGATTCCCTTTAGTATCCGTTTGAGCCAGTGACTGTTTTTCCGACTAAATTTAAGTTCCGCTGGCAGCCGCTTTCCATTTAGATTTGTATAACAAGAAATGAATGATCATCGCGTTTTCAAAATACGAAAATTAACTTTACTAAATTTGGGAGATAATATGCGTTCGAAAATAACAAGAAATCCCGACTCCTTCAGAAGCAACTCAATAAGCAATTACAGAAGATATCTCGGAAGATATTTGGCAATAGTATTCGCTTTGACACTTGTCTCGCCGACAGGGGCGTTTGGACAGGACAGCGCAACGCTTGACCTGGATAGCGCAACGGTTGACACAGCTAGTCTTCCAAATGAAGAGAAAGCTAAGTTGCATTTTAATAAGGCCCAGGAAATTAGTTCGAGTCCGGCCAGAGAAGCCGAGATGGTTTCCGAGTATAAGGAGTGCCTGAAACTTGATCCTACATTTGTAAGCGCTCACATCAATCTCGGAGTGCATTATTTCGGCAAGGAGAAATACGCTGACGCAGAAAAGCATTTCAAAAGCGCTTCCGAATTGAATCCTGAAGATACAACGGCGTTGTCTAATCTCGGTAAGACGTATTACGAATTGCGCAAGTTTAAAGAAGCGATCCACGCTTTTGAGGGAGCTCTTGACGGCGATCCAGCATATGTTGGAGGGCACAAAGAGCTGGGAAAGATTTACTATAAGCAGAAAAAATACAAAGACGCGCTTGAGAGCCTTGACGAATATCACTTAAGTGTAAGCGATGATCACTACTCTCATTGGCTTGCCGGAAAGTCGTATCATAAACTTAAGAAAAACTCCAAAGCAATAGCGGAATTCAAGAAGAGTATCAGAGTAAAGAAGAAATACGCTCCGACCCATAAATCATTGGGTGTGATTTATTATGCTCAGGGAGATTTCGCAAAAGCCGTCAAGGCGTATCGCAACGCAGTGAAATACAATTCCAAGGATTATCGATCCTACTATAACCTCGCCATAGCTATTCAGGCAAATGATCCCGAGGATTTAACCGCAAATATCGCGGCCTGGAAAAGGGCTCTAAAAATGGCCAAGAAACACCCACGCGGCAAAAGCATAGTAACTACCGCTCAATCGCAAATAGAAAAGCTAGAGAAGCAAAAAGCGAACGAGGGCTTGCAGTAGGTTCAGGCTCTTTACGTAAGAATACTACCTATTCGAAAACTATTTTTTCGAGATCTTCCCAATCCACTTCGGCGAGGAATGAGCCATCTTCTTTTATGAATATTCCCTTGTTGCCGTCGTCTACGTCATTGGAATCGCGAAGTCTTAATTCACGTCCATCACGCAGGATAACAATCGCCCCTCGACGGCTCGGTTCGATACTGGCAATATTTCCGAAAAACACATCGTAGCTCACGCCACGGTACTCGCCATCGAGAATCTCCCAGGTGTATTCTTCGTCGGCGTCCCAGGTTATCTCACCTGTATACTTATCACCGTCTTTGGTCGTGACTGTTCCCTTCAATCTTTTCCCGCCATCAAATGAATCATATGAAATTTCATCCGGAGGATCTGAGAACTCTATCACATCAAATTCATCCCACTCGATAATGACTCTCCCCAAATCCATGTCAGATATCAAAATGCCGCGATTGCCGTCGTCAACGTCATTGCTGTCTTCCATTCGCAATGTCTTGCCGTCGCGTAGCGTCACCAGCGAACCGCTGTGACCCCGTCGCTCAATTGACTTTATCCGTCCGAAACGGATTTTTCTGCGGCGGTCCCTTACGTCACCATCGAGAATATCGGTTTCGAATAGCTCGTCCATGTCCCAGCAGATGAACCCGGTAAACTGATCGCCGCGTCGGCTGGTAACAGTACCGTAAATGCGCTTGCCAAAATCGCTTTTTCGCCCATCCGGAGCCTGCGAGAATTCAATTAATTCAATATCGTCCCACTCAAGCTCCAACTCGCCTTCTTCGATATCTTCAATCACGATTTCTCTAATATTGTCGCCGATGTCCGTAGAGCCATTTTCCAGCTCAAGAGTCTCTCCGCTTTTCAATGTCAGAAGAACAGCGTCATCGCCAATCGGCTCAAGCGTTTGTATATTTCCAAACGCGATACCTGATTGCGCTGATCTCGACCAGTTGTATCCCTCGTCGTCGGAATAGATCGTCATTCCGAATATTTGAATCCTGCGACTCTTATATTTCTTGCGCCGATTTCGTTTCTCGACCGAGCGCCGCTCTTTGTCTCCGTCGAGTATGTCGTCCCATGAGCCTTCGTTCTTGTCCCAGCGAATAAATCCTTCAAGCTTGTCTCCATACACGGTATGAATGACTCCATAAATCCTACTCCTGTCCTGTGAATAGACATCTGTCGCCAGAACAAAGGTCTGCGCCAAGTAACACCCCGCGATAACGCCGATTATGAGAGCTTTATTAATAGTTTGTCGTACCGGTAAATTAGCTCTTGTATCCATTTTTTATTCTCGTCCTATTTTTCCAGTTTTGAGATAACACTTTTTATGTTATATATAATTGTACCCTCTTATAGTTCGCATGAGTGGCTGAAATGTTTCAAATAATAGCGAATTCAGTAATTTTCGCAGACCGGCAGTAAGTCGAAAATCCATTGCAAATGATCATAGAGAGTTTCGAAAATACCTAAAATGAAAAACCGGCCGGAGATACAATCTCCAGCCGGATGTTCTTTCGGGTAGTCCGCGACATCGTTCTCGCGGCCATACCAGAGTCAAATCAGTTCAGACCCTAGGTCACTTTCTTTTTGTGCCTGTCACGACGCCTGCGTTTCTTACGCTTGTGGGTCTTGATCTTAAGTCTTTTGCGTTTCTTACCGCTGGGCATTCATCCTCCAAATCCACCTCTCAAAAATAAGCTCTCGCTTCTTTCGGCGAGAGCTTACGAAAGTAACTTGTAGACCGGACTCAGTCAAGAGGCAGTTTTGTTATCATGTTTTTGAAATCGTTTGAAGGCTTGAACACCGGGACTTTGCGGTCTGGCACTGGCACGACTTCACCCGTCCGTGGATTGCGAGCCTTGCGAGACTTGCGAAGCTTGATCTTGAAAGTCCCAAAACCGCGAATTTCGATGTTATTCCCCCCTTCCAGGGATTTCTTGATAGAGTCAAGGAAAGATTCAACTACAACAGACACATCCGTCCTGGTTAGGCCTGTTCTTTCCGCAACTCTTTCGACCAGATCAGCTTTGGTCATACTTCCTCCCGGAGCTTGGAGCGTTTATCAAGGATTCATTGTTTCTTGTCTTTAGAGACATTCGGTAGCGCCCTCCCGGCCGCAACTTCCCGCCTGAGAATCACTTACGGGAAGATACTAATTCTAGTCAATAAATCAATTCAAAATCAAAGAGAAATGGCCAGTTTTTTTAGTTATAGGGATTTGAATGGCCGCCGGATTAGGGCCGCTTAATGGTAGAGATATAGGAGTTCCGGCCCAATCCGGAATTTGCCGTTCAGCAATGAGCGGATTTCGCGCATGGTCGCGTTCGCCTCGCCAAGCAGATCAATCAAACCGGGCTTTTTCTTGATCTCTTTGACCGTTTCGGGGTCGCCCTCAAGTCCGGCCATCTCCGCCGCTATGGCTATCGCGTCCTTAAGAGTCCCCAAGGTGTCAACCAGGCCCAGATTATAGGCCTGCAGACCTGTATAAATGCGTCCATCGGCGAGAGGATACACGACCTCTTT
>JACZUZ010000129.1:0-2254 GCA_022572905.1 Candidatus Zixiibacteriota bacterium
GGTTTTTCTCAATCACACTACCGCTTCTGCGCCCGATGATCCTTTTCAGTCTTGTAATTAATCTGATCAAATCTTTTCAGGTCTTTGTTGAGATTTTTGTCATGACCAAAGGTAAATACGACACGTCCACAGTAGTTTATGAAGTTTACGAAACCGGGTTGACGCGATTCAAGTTCGGAGAAGCGTCCGCGGCGGCTTATATTTTGTTTTTGATAATAGCTCTTTTCTCAGTATTACAATTCTGGACACTCAGAGACAAGTCTAAAGCATAGCGGCCATGAATATATACGTTGAAAACAAAATATCTCCTGGCCGTTATCTTGTTTTAATTCCTCTGACGATTGTCATGATCGGCCCGCTTATCTGGATGCTTCGTGTGGCCTTCGCTCCGACAGGCGCCTCGCTTGACTTTCCTGAGTTATGGCTGAGCGAATTCACTTTTTCAAACTTCTACGATTCTTTAACATCCGGCCAGTTATCCAGAGCGCTTTTCAATTCGGCGTTCGTAGGCGCCGCAGTGACTATTGGTAATGTTCTTTTTTGTTTTCTGTCCGGCTATGCGCTGGCGCGAAAGAGATTTCCCGGAGGAAAGTTGATTTTCATCTCAATGCTGATGATACTAATGGTTCCGACGCATGTCTTGATTATTCCGTTATTTCTTCTTTTGACCAAAGTGGGGATGTTCGACACTTACTGGGCTTTGATACTTCCCTTTCTCGTCAGCCCTATCGGAGTATTCATGGTTCGCCAATATTTTGGCGGCATACCTGTGTCGCTGGAGGAGGCGGCGCGCATAGACGGCGCAGGTGAGATTAGAATTCTCTTCACAGTTCTCGCCCCGTTATGCAAACCGATTCTCGCCGTACTGGCGATTCAAACCTTCCTTACGAATTGGAATTCATTTCTCTATCCGTTTATTCTCACCAGTTCCGAAAAGCTCCAAACGCTCCCGGTAACTCTGGCGTTGATGCAGGGATATCAGGCCATAGACTGGCAACGATTAATGGCCGGATCGACGTTGTCAGTCATACCGGTGTTGATAATATTTATTTTGTTTCAAAGGCAGATCGTATCTGGCATCACCGCGGGCGCGGTAAAACAATAACCCAGCTAAAAAACAAACACGGTTTGGTTCGCTAGGCTTCTTCTTTTTTTAGATGAACAACACGCTGGGGGAATGGTATTTCTATACCGTCTTTCATGAAGCGTTTGTAAATAGCGCTGCGCAAATCCAATCGGGTTTGCCATTGGTCGCGGAATTCCTGCACTCGGCAGACAAGCCTGAAATTCAAAGATGAATCGCCCATCTCGAGGAACTGAACTTTCGGAGGAGGATCTTTCAGAACCTTTTCATGTTTTTGCGCTAGTTCAAGGAGAATATTCTCAACCTGATCAATATCTGTGCCATAGGCGACGCCGGCGTCAACTACTACTCGAATCACATTATCCGGATAGCTGTGGTTGTCGATTGTCATATTTACCAGCTCAGAATTGGGGACGATTATAATCGTGTTTTCAAAAGTAAGGAATTTAGTCGAGCGCATCCCGATCTGGTAAACATCGCATTTTACACCACCGCTGAGAATAACTCTGTCTCCCTGGCGAAATGGGCGATCAACCATTATCACGAAACCGGCGATCATGTTTGAAAGCGTGTCCTTTGCCGCCAACGCGACGGCGAGCGAACCAACACCCAGGACGGCAATGAGACCCTTGATGTCTACATCAAAGCGCTGAAGAATCATCATCGCCCCGACGATTCCGAAAGCAAGCCGGGCAATTCGCCTTATAAGGGGCATTAACTCATCATCAAAAGTAGTCTTTGTCTTGGAGGCGATAGCTCTTGAATACCAATCGGTGAGAATCCCCACAATCACGATCGACATCAGAGTTACTACAACAACCCCGATGGCATAGACGATTCCACTGACAATTTCGGCGAGGCCTGATGTGAACCACTCGTAGCGAGCTTCGAGATATTCCGCCATAACCCAGAACCCGCCCAGAAAAACAAGCTTCAGAAGAGCGCCCCTGACCGCCAAAGCGATATCGTCATCAAGAGAAGTCTTTGACCTGGAAGTGAGTTTTCTCAGTATCAGCGAGAACACGACGCTCAAAATCGATGCGCCCAGAATTACGCCAACTACAATAATAGCCACACCCAAAAGGTCTGCTACCCAGCCAGTTGCGCCAAATTTTTCAAGTATTGCGTTAACTATCGTCATGCGGATTTTTAATGGACTTTTTAGTCGAT
>JACZUZ010000129.1:2264-6235 GCA_022572905.1 Candidatus Zixiibacteriota bacterium
CCACCGGTTTCGAAGCGCGGACGCACGACAACGGTGTCAGGGAAAAAAGCTCTCCGCTCGGCGTAACGCAAGGGATAAATTGCGCCGTCAAATCTTTTTCGATCCCACCCTGCCGTGTCTGAGTTCATCAGCGCTTCGATCACGTAGGTTCCCTGTGGAAGCGCCAAGGCAAGCGAGTCCGATCCACTGTCGATGTATTCGTAGGCGCCGCCCTCGAGGCGGTTGAATGTGTATACATAGTTCCCGTCATATGCGCTGTCGAAGCGATTATCAATTCTGAGCAAAATAGATCCCAGAGAATCCTCAGACCAAACCGACAGGCTGAGCCTGTAATTGTTTTGACCATCTACCGATTTATCCAGTTCGATAAAATTGGTGTCCAGTAATATTTCAAAGAATTCGCCCTTCGCCGGCATTGAATTAAAAACGACAACCCATTCAAGTGAGGATATTTTCTCTAATTCAAAGTCCAGGGCTATTTCGTTTTCATATTGAGCTGAGAGACCGTTTCTAAGGGTGCGTAAAGAAATTCCCGTTGAAAATCGCAAACGCGCCTGCGGTTTTTCCCAGAAGACGAATGGTCTGTCAGGGGAAAACGTAATAACAGTGGGATTCCTGGTCGAATCCAGCGTCTCATATTTGAATCCGGGATAAATGCGAGCGTCCCCGACGCGGCCATCGCCGAACATGGCGGCGAAGTCCGCCTCGATATTATATCTGCCGCTCGGAAGAGAATCAAAATACAGTTCGAGATTGCGGATTGGGCCGGGATCGGAGTATTTTATTTCATCTGGCGAATATCTTACGCCGCTATTTTCTTTAACTGCAAAAATAATTTTGTCAAGGGAATGTGACACTATTCGAAAGTCGATCGGACCTGTTAGCGCCAATTTAACGAATCCGTCCGATGTTGTCGTGGCGCTTCGGATTTGAGGCAGGCTTGAATCCACGTCCTGAAGCCTTAGTTCAAGATTGTCGTATGATTTAACTGTGATGTTGATATCCGAGGGAGACACACCAAACGTCTCTACTCCATATTGAAATTTCTTGTCCTTGTTTTCGTCAATAAAGCCGAGCAGAAAATATCTACCCGGCGAAATAAATCCCAACTCAAATTTTCCATCCTCTCCGCTCATGGTCATGTAAGTGGGATAGAGAGAGTCCATATCTCCTAGCATCGATGGCAAAAAGTCGCGGAAGAGGGCCACTCTTATACTTTCAAGAGCAACGTCATCCCAGGTAACCACTCCGGAGACATAATTCGAATCGATTCGATCCCCGCGAGTAAAAGCGATACTCTTACTTTCGCCCAGTTTATTACCGCGCAAATCGGTAATGCCTGAACCCAGTGTCACGACATAGGTTTGATCTGCGGCAAAATCATCAACGAATTCAACGACTAGTTTTTCGCCTTTAACTTTGATATTAGGATCAACCACCGGACGCGGAGAAATAAAAATTTGATTGGCGATGCCACGCGCCTGCACAGGTTTTGAGAAAAACGCAGTGAATGTATTCCCCTCGGGCATTGAAGTCTGGAAAGAGCGCGGTTGGGTCGAGAGAACCGCCGGGGCGGTTTTATCTTCCGGTCCCCCCGTGGGAGGAACGACCTCGGCGCAGGACATAACCGCAACGCTCGCCGAGGCGAGGATTGCGTAAATCGGTTCCGCCTTATTCGCCCAGCTTCTCACGTATTTTTGTATTTGCGCTGTCCAATTGAAGAGCCTCGCGCCAATAGACTCTGGCTGAGTCAATTTTACCAAGTTTCTCAAAAGAGTCACCTACGTGGTCAAGAATCGTTGCGTCTTCTCCGACTATTTCAATCGCCCGGCGAAGACTATCCAACGCTTCCTGATAATTCCCCTCCTGATAGAGAGCCCAGGCATATGAATCAACATACGCGCCATTACCCGGATCGATTTCCAGCGCCCGAATAACCAGCGCTTTGGCGTACTGCAAACGCTCATTTTTTTCAATTAGCATATACCCCAGGTAGTTCAAACTCGCGGCGCTGTTCGAATCTAGTTTCAAAGCCTCCTCAAAAGCCACAACAGAGCTATCGTATTTCCCCTTGCGTTCGAGTGAGGCGCCTTTGGAAAAGTAAATGCGCACACTATCCTCGCCTGAACTTACTTTTTCAAGAGCGTTTGAATATACTTTCATTTCGGCCACTAGAGAATCCATTTCGCGATATGACAAAGCCAGAGCCAGCCAGCCATCGACAAGAGTATCCGCCAGGACTGTCATTTTTTCGAAGTTTATTCTGGCGTACTCAAAATTTTCTTCGGCCAGAAAAATCCGCCCGAGATAAAAATAATTGGTCTGATTAATATCGGATATTGACAGAAGAAGATTAAACTGTTCTTTGGATAATTCCAGACTGTCGGCGTGGTAAGCAATAATCCCCAGCCTGCGAATGGCGTTGTGATTTCGCGGAGATAATTGAACAGACATCCTAGCGCTCTCAACCGCGCTGTCAAAATGATTCCTTTGCACATAATAGTCTACTATCCGATTTCGTACCGGGACGTTTTCCGGCGCCACTCCAACCATCTGACTCAAGAGTTTTCCCTGCCCCAGCGTATCTTCTAAACTTTCCAAAATATCCAGCGCCCCGAAATAGCCGGTTAGATTTATTTTTGATGATTCACGCCCAATAGATTTTCGAAATACCTCCAATGCGTCTTCATACTCGCCAGTTTGAAAGAGGGCCACGCCCAGTTCATTGTAATCTCTAAACTCTAATGTCAAATCAACCACTTGACCGCGATAATGAACTACAGAATCGCGCTGTCCCGCTCTTTCATAGTATCTGGCAAGGTATTTTCTTGAGCGAATATCAGTGGAATCCAAATCTACCATCACAGTTAGATATGTCAGGGCTGAATCATTTTCGCCTATCGCTCTGTATATCTCGAACAATTGCAGCGCCGCTCGAGCGTCGATCGGATCAAGCAGTCTGGCATGATCAAGGGCGTCTTCCGGGCTGTCCAACCGTCGGTGGATTTCCACAAGTAACATGCGAATTTCATACGAGTCGGAGTCCAGGACAAGCGCCGAATCCAATACCTGACGAGCCTGCTTCAATTTGCTGTCGCGCTCCAGAAAAGTCGCGCGCGTATATAACTCCAGGGCCACCCTTTCGCGAGCCTGCTCCCGTGAGTCAAAGCTTCGCGGTTGCCGACCGAGTTGAGCGTAAGATGGCTGAGAGAAAGTCGTCAGTGTGAGCAAACACGGTAAGAGTAATGATTTGATGTGAAGTGTCATTGAACTGTTTTCGTCATTTAGCTACTTCAGGAAGTAGCTCTGTCTTTCCTTATTGGTGAACCGCTGAATTCCATAACCCTGATACAGAGTTTGAACTGGAAAAGTTCGGTAAGACGCTCTGCCGGAATTGGAGGTCATTGTTTTTCAAAGACCAGTTTCAAAAAACGCCTCTTCCCGACTCTTATCACCTGGGACCCACTCAGTCTTATTTCATGGTTTACGTCAGAAACCTTTGTCTCGTCTATTGATACTGCGCCGCTATTAATCAGTCTGCGGGCCTCACTCTTGGAGGCCACTATCCCACCAGTTGTCATCGCCTCCAGAACAGCGATTTTGCCTTCGCCGTATTTTGAACAATCAAGTTCGGGCATATTTTCCGGAAGATGTCCTTTCGAGAAAACACGTTCAAACTCCAGTTGCGCTGATTTCCCGGAGCCTGCGCCATGGTAAAGATCAACAATATTTCCGGCCACTTCTTTCTTGATCGTCATTGGATTTACTTTTCCCGAGGACAGGGCGTTTTCAATTTCGGCGAGTCTGCTAATTGACGTGTCTGAAACTAATCTGGCGTAGCTGCCAATGAGCTCATCCGGTATCGACATCAATTTGCCGAACATCTCATTGGGCGGGTCGTCAATAGCCACGTAATTGCCACTTGATTTGGACATTTTCCGCACACCATCCAGCCCCACCAGAATTGGCAT
>JACZUZ010000130.1 GCA_022572905.1 Candidatus Zixiibacteriota bacterium
GTCGCGGACCTTTGGGGAAACGCGGATTGGCTTTATATCTTCGAAGTTCTCAAGGCAATAGGCCAGGTCATTTATGGTCGTGCGGTACATATTGGCGCAAACCGGGCAGATCTGGCCGGAAAGCTCCAAAATGGTCTTGTCGGGGTTTTCGTGGGCCATCCGGTTTATCAGGTTCAGTTCGGTGCCAATTGCAATAGTTGAGCCCGGCTCCTGCTCGGCCACATAATCGACAATAAAGCTCGTCGAGCCGACTGCATCGGCGCTTTCGACCACATCCCAGGGACATTCAGGATGAACCAGGATTTTGATGCCGGGATATTTTTTGCGCATATATTCCGCCTGAGCGGAGGTGAAATTCATATGCACATGGCAATGGCCTTTCCAGAGAATTACTTTTGCGCCTTCGATTTGTTCATCTGTCAATCCGCCCCGCTCCTGCTTGAAATCCCAAATTACCATTTCGTTATCGGGGATTCCCATTATTCGGGCCGTGTTATAACCCAAACGCTGGTCGGGAAAAAAGAATATCTTCTCGCGTCTATCCCAACTCCAGCGCATAGCCGCCTCGGCGTTGGAGCTGGTGCAGATCAGACCGCCGTTTTCGCCACAAAAGGCTTTGAGCAAAGCCGCTGAATTCATATACGAAAGTGGGGTTATCCGTTCCGCCCCGCCGAAATCCTGGAGATCATCCCAGGCCGCCAATACATCGGGAATATCCGCCATATCCGCCATGGGGCATCCGGCCAGTGGATTGGGCATGTAAACATGCTGATGATCCCTGGTCAGGAGATCCGCCGACTCGGCCATGAAATGCACCCCGCAGAAAACTATCAAATCGGCCTTTTCCTGCTCGGCGGCCATTTTGGCTAGGTAGAAGCTGTCGCCCAGATAGTCGTAATGGCGCACCACTTCCATACGCTGGTAATGGTGACAGAGAATGACAAGCCTCTCCCCCAGACGTTTGCGCGCCGCTTGAACGCGGCTTTCCAAATCCTCTGTGGTGGCTTCTCTATATTCCTGTGGCAGTGTGAAGTACATGGTATATAATATACTACAAATCGAAGTAAATAGAGAGCCCATTTGAGATAAACGGAACTGTCTCAAATCGCGAATATCGCGCTCTTCGCACACCCTCTTGATCTCAGCATAATCCTGACTTATGATTGGAAGTGTTTGATAGGCAAAGAGTGCAGTGGCTGAGTCGAAACTGGATATCTGTTATAGGTGTGGGCATCGGCATAATCGGACTTGCCGTTGCCTATTATTCCTATGCTCAATCAAAGAGAGAGAGAATCCCCAGATTTGTAATCGAAGCTGCGAGATCCGAAATTCTCCGTGCAGATCGGATTGCGGAAACGCCAATTCGAATTCTGAAAAGAAATGACGATACGGAAATAACAGAGGATGTCACATCGATAACTTTTTATTTTTGGAACGCTGGTAAAGAACCAATCAAGGAACAACATGTCCGCATACCAATCACCATTAGCATTGATGACTCCACAGCTGAAATCCTCGATTTTCAAGTCGTAAAAATTTCGCATCCGGTTACTCAGTTCGTCCTAACTCCTCATCTTTCTGATGGAGATTCTACTGAAAATCACTTAAGATCGCTCCAAATTACGTTTGATATACTTGAAAATGAGCAAGGCGCTGTTTGCCAAATCCTCTATTCTGGAAATCGCGAAGCCAAGATATCAATTAATGGATACATTGAAGGGTTTGGTGACTTGATTTCGTCAACAGCTTCAATGACCTCAAAAACATACGAAGTATGGCAGGTTGTTATTTGGTTAATCTCAGTGTTGATATTGATTGCTTTATTAAAATTTTTAGAGTATGTGTTTGAAATTTCTCTAAAAAGAGTATTTCGCCGTTGGCAACGAGTTTTAGGGTTCTTTTCTTACTTGATAGTAGCGGCTGGATTGATTTATTTTGTAATTGTTTTTCTACCATCACAATTTAAAGTTACGCATTCAAGCTACAATGTTCCTAGTAGCCTGATTTTCTTCAAAGAAATGCAAGTGGACTGATGGCGACGAGACTACATCTCTCGCACGTATTCTTATTGATGTTGGACGAGACCGCCCTCCCCTCCCAGTAGACTATCTCTCAGCTCTACATTGCATATATTGTGGGCGGCGGATTTCCACATCTGCCCCGCCTTCAATAAAAAAACAATAGTCAAGACCGCACGAGCGTGTACCTCGCTCTAAGGGTCTTGACCTACGAAGACTACGGCTTCAAATTTGACAGTAGGTCAAGAGCGCAGGCGCGGAATATTTGCGCCGGGGTCTTGACTATCTTCTTATCTTCAATCACAGACGTTGTTAAAGCGAAGTTCTTCGTTCTATATTCCGTTTGTGAGTCGACTCCCTCTTCCATCCCGTAAATCCATAGCGCGTTTCTTTGGCCACTATCTGGGTGGGTTGTGGAGCGCCGCCGAAAAACGGCATTTGTTCCTGCTTTCCGGAGGGCTGACTTTCTGGATATTCTTAAGCGTTATCCCCTTCGCCTTGATTCTTTATTGGATCGTCGGTCTGATTGTGCAGTCCGGCGACGTGCAAGCCAGTATTGACGCATACGTAGACGCTCTTATCCCGTACTCCGAATACGCCGGGTGGGCCAAGAATTTCATATTCGCCCGAGTCGTGGAACTTGAAGCCTACAAAGGAATCGCCGGTTATGCGGGATCAATCGGCCTTTTGATTACCGCCAGCGGGCTTTTTAGCGCCATGCGCACCGTGCTTGATTCGGTCTTTGAAGTGCGAACAGATATGCATTTCGCTCTCCACCGTTTGCGCGATCTGGGAATGGCCTTGGTTGTGGCGGTTTTCTTTTTGCTTTCGATCGCGGTATTACCGGCATTTGAAATAATCGAAGAGCTAACCACCGATGTTAATCTTGCGGGTGATTATCCCGGAGCTTTAATAGTGGAAACTTTTGTTTCTGTTCTCGGTAATGTTCTGTTTTATCTGTTTTCGCTGACTGTCATGGCTGGCGTGTTCTATGTTCTTTATCGCTTTGTCCCGACAAGTTTAACCGACCGCCGCACGGCGCTGGTTAGCGCGCTTTGCGCAACAGCCCTCTGGGAAATCGCCAAACAGTTATTTGGATTCTATATTACCAACTTCGCCACACTGCAAAAAATATACGGCGCATATATTTTGCTCGTGGTTGTGTCATTATGGATGTATTACACGTCAGTGATATTTATTGTAGGCGCCGAAATAGGACAACTCTACCGCGAAAGCCACAAAGGCGCCTGGACAAAATTCAAAGATCGCTGGCGCCGGATAAGGAACGCATAGCCACTAGCGATTTTTTATATTTACGCCGCTTCGCTGTCGTCCTGATAGATCCCGACTACATTGCCTTCTGTATCTTTGAAATAAGCGATATAACCAACTGTTGGAATAGCCATTTTGGGAACCACAATCTCGCATCCCGCGTCTGTGATCTTTTTTGCGTAATCATCCACCGAGGGGACATCAATTACTATAGTTGTAGAACCGACGGGTCCTGGCGCTTCATTAGCCCCCCGCCGATTCCGGGATCATCCTGGGGACCTGTTTTGAGCATCCAGTAATCTTCCGGCCCCGGCATTTTGCTTATTTCCCAGCCAAATGTATCGGCGTAGAATTTGTTGGCGCGTTCGGGATTGTCGGCGGGGATTTCAAAATGTACAACTTTCGGCATAGTTAATTCCTCCTGTGAAAAAGTTTCATTTCTCTTTTCGATTAGAACTCTATACGAAAGTTGTTATTTTGTCAATGTACTCGTGAGAGAATGTGAAATTCCCGTAGGTCGAAAGTCTTGTACTTTCGACTATTCATTTTCTGTTAGAACAAAATTAGAGAATAGTCGAAACCGCAAGGGCCGGTGGCCCACCGTGTGGGTATCGACCTACCAAGAGTTTTGTTACGGGCAGATGTGACTTCGGCGAGCTCAGTCGAGCCGGACATCTGCCGCGCACAAAGATTTTCTGTCATGCTGAGCGTTAGCGAAGTATCTGGTAGAGACCTAGCATTATCATAAGTTCTTGAGTTCAGCGCTCGACCCAGCTAGAGATCCTTCGCCAAGCCTCAGGATGACATTACAACAGGTCTGTGTGACAGTGATCGATGAACTACGATAACGGGCAGATGTGGACATCTGCCGCGCACAATGTTTCAGTGCCGGTTTAGTGGCAAACCAGATTCCTCGACTACACCTCGGGATGACAGGGTGATTTTCCATGGATGACGCCAGAATACTAAGTGTCATAGGCTCGCACAAACGAGTCGCGAAGCGAAAAAAGTAACGAAGTTACCGTTTCAAATGTGAGCTGTGACCGGGATTTAGTTTTGCGGTGGGATCGAGATATGTTTTGGCGTGATTAACAGCTATTGCGATTTCGCCGCAACCGGTTGTGATAAGTTTTATTTTCCCGGCATGTGTCACTATATCTCCCGCGGCGTAGACGCCTTCAATGTTACTGCGCATAAATTCATCGACTTTGATGGAATTACGCCAGATTTCCAGACCCCAGGTTTTGATAGGGCCCAGGTTGGCGAGAAAACCGATGTTGAATAAACATGCGTCAACTTCGAAATACTTTTCTTCGCCGGTCTGTGTTTGCACGGCGGTGACAGCCTCAATCCAATCGGTTCCGTGAATTTCCTTAACTTCCCAAAATGGATAGTGGAGCGATGCAGATGATGTTTTTACTTTTTCCACTGATTCTTCATGAGCCGCAAACGTGGCGCTACGATGAATCAAATTTATTTCTTTTGCTATCGGCTCTAACGCCATCACGTAGTCGAAAGCGGAATCACCACCGCCGACGATTAACAGGCGCTTGTCCTTGAAGCGCTCAAAGTTACCGATGCTGTAATAAATTCCCTTGCCTTCAAGTTCGCGAACATTGGTGAGATCAAGTCGGCGCGGCACAAACGCGCCCATACCGCAGGCAATTATTACCGTGCGCGAATAATGGACTCCTCTTTTTGTGACAAGCTCTATAACGCCGTCATCGCGGCGGTTAAGCTCGCGCACTTTTTGGCCAAGCGCATAACTGCCCTGATAATATGCCGCCTGGCGATAGGCCATCCCGACATACTCCTTGGCGCGCACTTGCGGAAATCCTGCTATGTCATAGACGAGTTTTTCAGGATACAGCGCGGCGAGTCCGCCACCGACTGACGGAAGACCCTCAATTACCTTCGCTTTGGCTCCACGCAATCCAGCGTAGTACATGCCGTACAATCCCACCGGCCCGGCGCCAATAATCGTTATATCAAAAACATCAATGTCGCTTCCAGACTTCATTTCAGTGCGTGAAGAGCCTTTCAGGGCGCCGCTTGTGTCAACACCTGCCGACGATTTCGGCTTATTGAGCTTTACTTCAACCACTTATTTAATCGCTCGTTTCATTTTCGTCGTATGGTTTGAAGTTCTCAGAATCGGCCGCACAGAGCGGACAATTTCTGGAAATCTCCGTTTTCGCAAAAACCAATCCGCAGTTTATGCACTTCAAATACGAATTATTCCCGCGCTGAATCTGTTCTTTGCTAGATGTCATAGAGATATCATTGAGCTATTGGCTGATTGTGTGTGGCTCACTGAGTTTGCGGCTGGGGTTTCATATTTCGAATAAATTCTATCGCTTTTCGCAATCGCGCAACCGTTCTTTCTTTTCCGACAAGCGCCAGCAAGTCAAACAACCCCGGCCCCTGAGTCATACCAGATACCGCTAGTCGCACAGCGTGAATAATATCAGCGCGCTTGACGCCCTGTTTATCAGCGACAGAGTCAAGCGCCACCTCAAGCGAAGTATGGTCAAATTTTTCAAGCGACTCAAATGAATCGGCAAGATTAACCAACTGTTCCGCTGTTTCCGGCTTAAAACGTTTGCTGACACCTTTGGAATCATATTCAGTCGGCTCAGAAAAAAAGAATCCCGCCAACTGAGAAATATCTTTTACCACCCACAGACGCTCGCGCATTACATCTATGACTTTTTTCAAGTATTCGCAATTAGCTGAATCATCAACCCAGCCCGACTCAGTAAGTTTACTCTCGACAAGCAAGGGCGCGATCAGCGTTACTAGCTGGTCTATCGGAGCTGTCTTGATATGATCCTTGTTGAAGGCGATTAGTTTCTGTTCATCGAAGACTGGGTTGCTGGCGTTTATTCCGCCGATAGAGAAAGCGTCAAGAATTTCATCGTAGGACATTATTTCCCGTCC
>JACZUZ010000131.1 GCA_022572905.1 Candidatus Zixiibacteriota bacterium
GGCGCTGACAATTAATAAAGTGTGCGGATCAGGACTGAAAGCCGTCATGCTGGCGACACAGGCCATTCGCGCGGGAGACGCGAATTGTATTCTGGCTGGCGGTATGGAGTCGATGTCCAATACCCCATATCTGGTTCATGGCGCCAAGAGGGGCTTGAAGTTCGGTCACAAGAAACTGGAAGACGCTATGATTCTTGACGGTCTCTGGGACCCGTTTGAAAATTGGCATATGGGCAGCGCTGCGGAGTACACAGCCGAGAAAGCGAATATTCTCAGAGAGCGCCAGGATGAGTTCGCATACAACTCACACATGAAAGCTTTGGCCGCTATCAAAGCGGGAAAGTTCAAAGATGAAATCACGCCGGTGATGATTCCACAGCGCAAAGGCGATCCGAAATGTTTTGATGTTGACGAATGCCCGCGCGCGGATATCTCTCTGGAGAAATTAGCGAAACTCCGCCCGGCGTTCCAGCGCGAAGGCGGAACAGTAACGGCCGGGAACGCCCCCGGATTGAACGACGGCGCATCTGCGGCGGTTGTTGTCTCTGAATCCTTTATGAAAGAAAACAATCTCAGGCCGCTGGCGCGAGTGGTAGAATATGCCGCGGCCGGTGTTGAACCCAAAGAGATATTCTTCGCCCCGATTTACGCGGTGCAAAACCTGATGGGCAAGATGGGCGTTTCGATAGATCACTTTGATTTGATTGAAGCGAACGAAGCGTTTGCGGTTCAGGCTCTTGCAGACGGTGATGGACTTAGCTGGGATTGGGATAATGTAAATGTCAATGGCGGCGCTGTGGCGCTCGGGCATCCAATCGGCGCATCCGGAACGCGTGTGCTGACCACATTGATTTACGCCTTAAGAGATCGCAAAAAGAAGACAGGTTTGGTCACTCTTTGTCTGGGTGGCGGTAACGCTGTAGCAATGGCAATCGAGGCGCTCTAACGTTCGTAAGATTCAATGAGTCATCTTGTGAATGTTGATGATATAAAAACAGTAGCCGTCATTGGTTGTGGAACAATGGGCAATGGGATTGCGCATGTTTTCGCGCAAACAAAACACAATGCTATTCTTGTAGATCAGTCAGAGGAGCGCCTGAGTAAAGCGGTTGCGGCGATTTCCAGGAATCTCGCTCGTCAGGTGAAAAAGGAAAAAATTACCGAAGATGATAGTAAGGCCACACTTGAACGAATTACCACAACGACGAACATAAAAGACGCCGGATCAGCGCAGTTGGCTGTTGAAGCTGTTTTTGAAGATAAAGAGGTCAAAACCTCCATTTTCGAAGGGCTGGCTAACGTTTGCGACTCGCAGACAATTTTTGCCAGCAATACAAGCTCGCTTCCTATTACTCAACTTGCCAGCGCATCGGGGCGTCCCGACAGGTTTATCGGAATGCATTTCATGAATCCGGTTCCGGTTATGAAATTGATTGAGCTTATTCGCGGTGTGGCCACCAGCGCTGAAACATTTGAAGCTATTCGCGATTTATCTCTCAGGCTTGGCAAAACTCCGGTTGAGGTAAACGACTATCCGGGGTTTGTCGCCAATCGCATTCTTATGCCGATGATAAATGAGGCCGTCTTTGCTGTCATGGAAGGAGTGTCCAGCGTCGAGGATATTGATACGGTGATGAAACTTGGAATGAATCATCCCATGGGTCCGTTGACGCTGGCGGATTTTATCGGTCTGGATGTGTGTTTGGCAATAATGGAGACCCTCTATGACGGTTTCCGCGACTCGAAATATCGACCCTGTCCACTGTTGCGCAAAATGGTCCATGCGGGTTATCTTGGGCGTAAGACCGGACGAGGATTCTATACCTATGAGGAAAAAATATGACAACGCTAACGGCGCCAGAAGAAACCACAAGCGCCTGCTTTGAACTCAGCGAAGAGGCGCTGGATATGCGCGAGGCGACCCGAGAGTTCGCCGATAAACGAATCTATCCCAACGCCGAAGAATGGGATGCCGCAAGCGCCATCCCCGAAGAAATTATCAAAGAGCTTCAGGAGCTTGGCTATTTTTCCATGCTGATGCCCGAAAAATACGGTGGACTCGGATTATCCATGCTGGCATATGCTGTGGTAATCGAAGAGCTATCCGGGGGGTCGGCCGGGCTGGGCATAACAGTCTCAGTAAATAACTCACTGGTGATTGAGGCTATCAATCTCTTCGCGGGTGAAGATTTGCGTACGAGATATTTACCCAAAATAGCCGAGGGCTGGATTGGCGCCTATTGTTTATCAGAAGCGGGCGCCGGTACGGATATCACCAGCATACGCTGCACTGCGGTAAAGAAAGGCGACTCGTATGTACTGAACGGCGCCAAGCTCTGGGTAACCAACGCCGGGTTAGCTGATCTGTTTATTGTCTTCGCTATGACAGACCCGGCGGCAGGTCGCAAGGGAATGAGCGCGTTTGTTGTTGAGGCCAAATTCGATGGTGTCTCGACGGGAAAGCCCGAGAACAAACTTGGCATAAGATGCTCGGACACCCGCGAAGTCAACCTAGTTGATGTTAAGGTTCCCGCTGACAACTTAATGGGCGCAGAAGGCGACGGATTCAAAACTGCGGTAGGTATCCTCAATGGTGGTCGAATTGGAGTTGGGGCCCAGGCGGTTGGAATTGGAATGGCGTCGCTTGAGGCGTCAATAAAATACTCCAAAGTGCGCGAGCAGTTCAAAAGACCGATCTCCGAGTTTCAGGGAATACAATTCAAATTGGCCGAAATGGCGACCAGGCTTGAGGCGGCGCGAACGCTTGTTTACCGCGCGGCGGCGACTGTTGACGCCGGAAAAACAGTGCATCGGATTGCGTCAATGGCTAAACTGTTCGCCTCGCGAACGGCGAATTATATTGCCAATGAAGGAGTGCAGATTCATGGGGGTTACGGTTACATTAAGGAGTATGCGGTCGAGAGATATTTCCGCGATGCGCGTATTACCGAAATCTATGAAGGCACAAGCGAGGCGCAGCTGATGGTTATCTCGCGCGACTTGCTTAAAGAACAAAAATGATCTGGGGTGAAAAATATTCTGAGTTCCGAGAGAAGGTTCGCGCCTTCGCATTGGAAAAAGTAGCTCCGTCGGCGGTTGAAATCGACGAAACCCAGCGCTTTCCCAAAGAAGGATTAGCTCCGCTGGCCGAAGCCGGTTATCTGGCTATGGTTATTCCTAAAGAATATGGCGGAGCGGGAAACGATATGCTGGAATACACAATCGCCGTCGAGGAGTTGTCGCGTGTTTGCGGATCGACCGGTATCACTGTCGCCGCGCATAATTCGTTGGGCATGAGTCCGATTTTGCTTTTTGGGACTGAAGAGCAAAAGAAAAAGTATCTGCCACGCGCATGCGCGGGAGAACTTATCGCATTCGGGCTTTCGGAGCCGGAGGCCGGTTCAGACGCAGGCGGAACCAAAACCCGCGCAGTTCGCAACGGCTCCGGTTGGATCTTAAACGGAGCCAAATGCTGGATCACGTCTGCTACCGAATGTTTTGCGGCGATAGTCACGGCCAAGACATCCGATGAGGAGGGGAGCTATGGAATCAGCTCTTTTATTCTTGAAAAGGACATGGAGGGGTTCACTTCCGGAAAAAAAGAAAACAAGTTGGGTTTAAGAGGAAGCGACACTGCGTTTCTGCATATCGCTGATGTGCGCGTTTCCGATTCGGCGCTATTAGGCGAAACGGGAAACGGCTTTAAACAGTTTATGAAGATTCTTGATAGCGGCCGCATTTCAATAGGGGCAATGGCGGTCGGGATGGCGCAAGGAGCGCTCGATTGTGCGTTAAAATTCGCGGCCGAGCACGAGGAATACGGACGAAAGATGGCTAGCGCTCAGGGGATCGCTTTCCAGCTCGCGGATATGGAAACTGAGATTGAAGCGGCGCGTGGATTAATTTATCGCGCGGCGGTTATGAAAGACCGCGGTATGAAATACGGCCCTGAGTCGGCCAAGGCCAAGCTTTTCGCGTCTGAAGTGGGAACCAGATGCGCATTCAAAGCGATCGGTATTCTGGGCGCTGAGGGCCTGCAGGTCGGGAAGTATCCGGCTGAACGCATCTGGCGAGATGTGAAACTTTGCGAAATTGGTGAGGGCACCAGCGAAATTCAACGTATCGTTATCGCACGGGATTTGTTAAAATCTATCGGAGCTTTTGATGCGCTCAAGATTGAATAGACTGAATAAGCCCGCGAGGCCACCATCCATGATGAGATCGAATTAAAGTTTTGAAGTTTGGCATAGAACTGAGGAATGGAAAATCATGAACCAGACATATGTAGTTAATAAATTCGGCCTGGCCCTAAATATTGAGTCCCGCGTTGTGCGTGAAGTTATACTACTGGCAGGATTCAATCTACTACTGGTAGCGACTGCAAATATTGCGATTCCGCTTCCATTCACTTTGGTGCCGATAACAGGCCAAACATTCGGAGTTCTTCTGGCGGCGATGGCCCTGGGTAGTTCGCGGGGAGTTGCTGTTATCGCTTTATACTTGGCCGAAGGCGCGGCGGGACTCCCAGTTTTTGCAGGTGGCGCTGGCGGTGTCCAGCACTTCTTCGGTCCCACGGGTGGCTATCTGCTGGGTTTTCTACCTGCCGCCTGGATGGTCGGAGCGTTAGCCGAACGTGGATGGGATCGCTCGTATTTCAAATCGCTATTTACACTTTTTGCTGGAACCGCTTTGATATTCATATCAGGCTTAAGCTGGTTAACTAATTGGTATCCGGAACCGGCGCTGGTTCTCGCGGCTGGACTTTACCCATTTATTCCCGGGGCTTTGATCAAAATCGCGGCGGCGTTCTCTTTGATTCCATCACTCGCCAAACTCACAAAATAGATTACAACTCAGCGTCTTTCAGGATTCTCTCAGTTTGAACCTTAGCTTTCTCTGATTGGGCTAAAATCGCTCTATTCAGCGGATTAGATAGAGCCCAGCTCACCGTTTGGGTTTTGAGAGAATTTTTCGTATATTGGCCTGTAGCAATGTGTTGGGTTGTTACAGTTCATCCTACAGGTTGAGCTAATAAGGACTAGCAACAATAGGAGGGAGTCATTATGGCTTTTGATGGCAAGGGATTTATCTGGAAAAACGGAAAAATGGTGCCCTGGAAGGATGCGACTATGCATGTGCTTTCGCATGTTGTCAGTTATGGATCGTCTGTTTTTGAAGGGAGTCGTTGTTACAAAACTCCCGATGGACCGCATTGTTTCCGCCTGCGGGAGCATGTTGAGCGCCTTTTCAATTCCGCCAAAATATACCGGATGGAGATTCCGCACTCTCCCGATGAAATCTTTAATGCCATCCTCAAAACGATCACCGCAAACGAACTTGAGGCCTGCTATATCCGCCCAATAGTGTTTCGAGGATATAAATCTCTGGGAGTTGATCCGCGCCCATGTCCTGTTGACGTGGTAATCGCTGTTTGGGAATGGGGCCAGTATTTGGGGCCGGAAGCCATAGAGAACGGCGTGGACGTGTGCGTATCTTCGTGGAATAGAATAGCCCCGAATACACTTCCAGCCGTGGCCAAAGCGGGCGCGAATTATATGAATAGCCAACTGATCAAACTGGAAGCTATCGCGAATGGATATGTCGAGGGAATAGCGCTGGATACAAAAGGTCATGTCTCAGAAGGATCAGGCGAGAATATCTTTTTGGTCAGGGATGGGAAAATCTATACGCCTCCGCTGTCATCGTCGGTTCTTCCGGGTATCACGCGCGATTCAGTCATGAAACTCGCGCAGGAACTCGGGATGGAAATGATAGAACAGGAGCAGTTACGCGGAGCGCTCTATATCAGTGATGAGGTATTTTTCACCGGTTCCGCGGCGGAAATCACGCCGATTCGTTCAATTGACAGAATCAAAATCGGCAACGGTAGCCGTGGGCCGATTACCAGGCGATTGCAGAAAGCTTTCTTTGATATTATTGAGGGCAAAACCAATGATCGCCACAACTGGATGACTCCGGTTTCAGTCACTCAGGAAGTTGCAGTTCAACAGTGAATTCATTCGCACGATAGTTAATAGCAATAATTTTACAAAAAGTAGTTTCTTCGCTTACGCCATGAAAGTCTCGATTGCCGCGGATCACCGTGGCCTTCTCTGGAAAAACAAAGTTAAAGCCATACTCGAGGGCATGGGCCACGAGGTAATTGACCATAGTC
>JACZUZ010000132.1 GCA_022572905.1 Candidatus Zixiibacteriota bacterium
AATGCAGTTGCATTTTAACGTAATTTGCCATGAAATGAGCTGACTCTGAAGATTTCTATCAATCAGGGTTTTAGCAATACTGAAAAATGCAATTGTTCACGACGGAGTGTAATTCTTTTTCGTAGTTGACGCCAAACGCTAAGAGATCTAAAACGAACAGTTGCGAATGAAAAGCGGGAGTCGATCAACGGCTCCCGTTTTATTTTAGGCGCGATTTCAAATACAGGTTAATAGTCACCCCACAACCTTCAGTTTCGCGTACTTAGCGAGCAGGGTTTTCTTACCCAGTCCGCTGAACATAATCTCAATTTTCATCTGCTCACCGCGGCCTTCAACCGAAAGCACAACCCCGCGCCCAAAAACGCCGTGTCTGACCACGCGCCCCTCGCGCATGATCTCTTCTTCCTCGTATTCGTAAGTAATTCCGCTTTCGCGCTTCTTGTGGAAGGTGTCTTCGCGAAAACCTACATCGCGGTCGCCTCTGCCGTTTCTTATCTGCGACGTTGACGAAGGCCAGCCTAGCTGTCGTTTATCGACAATTTCCTGCAAATGTTTTGGGACTTCTCTCAGGAAACGCGAGGGAGCGCTTTCGGTTTCTCCGAAGCGAAATCTCAAACGCGCGGCCGAGAGTGTTAGTCGGCGCTTGGCGCGCGTTACGGCCACATAGAAAAGCCTGCGCTCCTCTTCCATTTGCGATGGATCGTCGTATGCCATCATCAAGGGGAATAACTTCTCCTCAAGGCCGACCAGAAACACCGAATCATATTCCAAGCCCTTGGCCGAATGGATTGTCATCAAGGTAAGTTTTGCCTCGTCTTCCACATAAGAATCCAGATCAGTATAGAGCGAAATCTCTTCCAAAAATCCGGGTAATTTTGAGTCGGGATTTTTTTCGCTGTATTCGCGAGCGGCGTTTATCAACTCGTCAATGTTCTCGATCCGCGATTGCGCAAGAACATCCCCTTCATCGCGTTTTAGTTCTTCAATCATCTTGACACTCTTCACAATGTCCTCGATGATTTCATCTATAGAGATCAACTTTCCGCCAGAATCAGACATTCTTGATATTTCTCTTACAAGCTCGGCAAATTTGCTTAGCGAATTAGCAGAACGGGGTGGAAGGTCTGCAATGAATTCCGGGTCGCTTGCTGTGGAGAGCATGGATGTGTTTCTTGACGTGGCTCGTGCGCGGATTTTTCTGAGAGTTGTGTCGCCGAGGCTTCTGCGCGGATAATTTAGAATTCTTTCGAACGAAACATCATCTAGCGGATTGGCGATCAATTTTAGATATGCGATAAGGTCTTTAATTTCCTTGCGCTGGTAGAAACTAACCCCGCCAACTATTTGGTAGGGAATCTTGCGGCGAATCAGAGCGTCTTCGAATGCGCGCGATTGGGCGTTGGTGCGGTAGAGTATCACCATTTCAGAAAGCGACAGATTGGATCTGATCTTTTCGATTTCATCTAGTATTAATTCGGCCTCATCGGTTGCGCCCTCGGCGAGAATGGTTTTGATTAATTCCCCTCCGGATATATTCGCTCGCAGCGTTTTTTCTTTGCGCTGGGTGTTGTTGGCGATTACCGCTCCGGCGGCGTCGAGAATTGTTTGAGTGGAGCGGTAATTTTCCTCCAACTTGACAACACCTGCGCCGGGGAAATCGGTTTCAAAGTTCTGGATGTTAGTAATATCGGCGCCGCGCCAACCATAAATTGATTGGTCTTCGTCGCCGACTACGCAGATGTTCTTATGCTCTCCAACAAGTAATTTCAAGAGTTGATACTGAGATTTGTTCGTGTCCTGGAACTCATCCACCAGCACATACTTAAAGCGCGTGCGATAGCGCTCGCGGATATCCTGGTGCGATTCGAGCAAGCGCACGCTGTGCAACAGCAAATCATCGAAATCCATCGCCGCCGATTGGCGCAAACGCGTATCATACAGTGTGTACACTTCGGCGGTGCGGGTGGCGAAATAGCCGTTCGATTTTTGAGCGAATTCGTGGGCCGAGACAAGATCGTTTTTGGCGTTTGAGATTTGTCGCTTGAGCGCCTGCGCTGAGAATTGCGCTCCTGACAAACCGATTTCCTCGACACAGCGCTTAATTAGCGCTTTGGCGTCGGTTTCATCGTAGATAGTAAAACTATTGGGAAAACCGATAGCGTCCGACTCGATTCGCAGTAATCTCGCACAAAACGAATGAAATGTTGAAACCGATAGTTTCGGGATATCGGCGCCGAACATTGTGGTGATTCGTTGGCGCATTTCTCCCGCGGCTTTGTTGGTGAATGTTGTCGCCAGAATATTATGCGGTTCCGCCAGGCCTTTTTTTAGTATATAGGCAACTCGCGTTGTCAGTACGCGCGTTTTTCCTGAACCCGCTCCGGCTATTACCAAGAGCGGACCTTCGGTTGAGGTAACCGCTTCAGCTTGGGCGGGATTGAGTTTGTCGAGCAGGTGATCCATTGTTTTCTATATAGTTACCAGATGTTTTCTAAATATATTCTAAAGTTTCCCAGAGTGTTTCAAATGTTTCCGAAGTAAATATCCACATTGTTTTTAGTATAGTGGAAAATCATTGGGTGTGAAATTATTGATCGAACATTGTTTGAATATAGATTCAATTATCTAATTGTCACCGAATCGGCAATGCTATCTATATAGATGTCTGTGACATCATCAATGCCGACTTGATCGTCGTCGGTCTGTGGAATTAGAATCGCTCCCCAATCGGTTAAGAAATCTGATTCCGTTGCGCCCCCGCCCGGAAGGTATGCGTCAACAAATAGTACCGTGTCGATATTGAGTGATTCAAACACCAATCTCACCGGTTTTCTGATCCATGCGGCGCGTAGCTCCAACGGGGAATCGTAGATTAATAAACCCTCAAACTCACCGCTTTCACTTGTAAAAACCGGCGTTGAATCATCAAACTCTCCATCGATTTCGCGGTCATAATAGATATAGCCATTCTGTTCGGAGAGAAAGAAGCCAGTGGGCAAACTTGCGCCCGCCGTGTCGATATATGTCCAGCGTTCGGAATAGATAAGCGTCCCGCTAAACTCCGCCAGACGTTCCTGATCGGTAGAGCAGGATATTATTAGAGATAGAACTGACGTCGTTGTGAGGGAAGATATTATCAGAGCGGAAGTGGAAAGCCTCATAGAAGGAAACGTAGTCAACCAGCGCTAAGCGACTGTGACCTCATTGCAGAGATAAACATCCTGAATTGCGTTCAGAAGTTCGACGCCTTCTTTGAGCGGTTTCTGGAATGCTTTTCGTCCGCTGATCAATCCAGTACCCCCGGCGCGTTTGTTGATTACCGCAGTGCGCACCGCTTGCGCCAGATCACTCGAGCCATTGCCCGCGCTGGCGCCGCCGGAATTTATCATCCCGACCCGGCCCATATAGCAATTGGCCACCTGATAGCGGGTTAAGTCAATCGGGTTATCGCTGGTGAGTTCATCGTAGACTTTTTTGTGCGTCTTGCCGAATTTCAGGGCCGTGTAGCCGCCGTTGTTTGCGGGGAGCTTTTGTTTGATTATGTCAGCCTGAATCGTTACGCCCAGATGATTGGCCTGTCCGGTCAAATCGGCGGCGCCGTGGTAGTCTTTGTCAGCTGTGAAAGCCTCATTGCGCAGATAGCACCAGAGCACAGTGAACATTCCCAGTTCATGGGCCTGACTGAATAATTCGCTGACTTCGATGATTTGGCGATGGGATTCTTCTGAGCCGAAGTAGATCGTTGCCCCCACGCCGACCGCGCCCATCTCGAAAGCGTTTTCTACTCTGGCGAAGGGAATTTGGTCGTAGCTGTTCGGATAGCTTAGAAACTCGTTGTGGTTTAGTTTGAGAATGAAGGGAATCTTGTGTGCGTATTTACGCGAGCAAATCCCCAAAACCCCGTATGTGGAGGCGACAGCGTTGCATCCGCCTTCGATGGCCAGTTCGACGATTTTGTGCGGGTCGAAATAATCCGGATTGGGGGCAAACGAGGCCCCGGCGCTGTGTTCAACGCCCTGATCCACAGGGAGAATCGAGAGATAGCCGGTTCCACCCAGACGGCCGTGATTGTAAAAACTGGCCAGATTGCGCAGAACCGGGACCGGACGATCCGAATCAGCGTGAACCCGGCTGACAAAATCCGGCCCGGGCAAGGTCAGTCGGTCTTTGGAGATTTTGGGGGAATCGAAGGTCAAAAGGGACTTATCATCACCCAGATAGGACTCAATTTTCGATATGGCATTTGAAGAGGCGCTCATTTATGTCTGCTCCTGGTAAGGCTTTAGAGGGGCGAACGGCGAAACCAACTCTCACCGACCCGGTAGACCAATATTGGGTGAATTTTAAGCGATGGCAAGTGGGGGGGGAGGGTACGAGAATGTGATCTGCTCCCTCTTGACTAATAGCCTAATGGTGCTGTAATTCTTAATTAGAGAATCTGATAGTGATCAATTGGGGAACTGGTCGCTTCTATATGCAAAGGAGAGAACTATGGAAAATGTTATCTACATGGCCGTTGGATTGACCGTCGGAGCGCTAGTAATGTGGATGATTTCATCGACCATCATTCGGAATCGCTTTTCTTCAAAATTAGGGGATGCAGAGAAGCGCGCAAATCTAGTGGAAGGTAAAGTTATCGCCAAGGAAGAAAGCGCCGATGAACTTCGTATTCAAAACAAAGAACGTAGTGAGGAAGCAGCGAGGGATTTTGAAAAGTTACGCGTCCAGCTTGGAGAAGAGACGAAAGCGAGAGTAAAAGCTGAGACGGAAGCAAACGAGATGAAAGTTCACCTCAGCGAAGAGAAGAAGTTTCTTTCCGAAGCGAAAGAAAAGCTAAAAGACGCATTTAAGGCTCTCGCCAGCGACACACTCAAAAGTAGTAACGAAGAGTTCTTGACACTAGCCAGAGAAATATTTAAGAAAACAAAAATCAGCATGACTGGCGATCTCGAAAAACGACAAGAAGCGATTAAGGGTTTAGTGACGCCTCTTTCGGATTCATTGAAACGGTTTGAAGGCCATGTTCGTGAATTAGAGAATAACAGAAAAGGCGCATATTCTGGTATCGAAGTGCTATTGAAAGGGCTAACGAAAGAAACGGGGAATTTGGCTTCGGCGCTTCGCACACCTCAAGTTCGCGGGCGTTGGGGGGAAATGACTTTACGGCGTGTTGTAGAAGTTGCGGGAATGTCTGAACACTGCGATTTCACTGAACAAGTGTCAGCGGATACGGACAACGGTCGTGTTCGACCTGATCTCATTATTCGTCTGCCTGCGGAACGACGGGTTATCGTTGACGCTAAAGTATCATTGGACGCTTACCTAAAGGCTACTAGTTGCGACTCTCCCGAAGAATCCAAAGAACATTATATTGATCATGCGAGGCAAGTTCGGGCGCATATGAAGAGGTTGAGTGGAAAATCTTATTGGGAGCATTATGAAGGCGCTCATGATTATGTCGTTATGTTCATTCCGGGGGAATCGTTTTTTGCCACTGCTGTTCACTATGATCTAGAATTAATGTATGATGCGGCTAAAATGGATGTAATGCTTGCCACCCCGACGACTCTTATCCCGCTTCTCCGTGCTTTCGCATATAATTGGCGTCAAGAGCAGCAAACTAAAAACGCTCGAATTGTCAGTCAATTAGGGAGGGAACTATATGAAAACATGAAAACCCTGGGAGGCCACTTGTCAGATATTGGGAAGGGGTTGAAAAGAGCGAATGTTGCGTACGACAGCGCTATAGGATCGATTGAATCCAGAGTGCTTCCGAAAGCTCGACGATTCAAAGAACTTGGAATAACAGTTGGTGATGAAATTCCATTACTGGAGCCGGTAAATGTAGTGCAGCGACCTCTCGTTGCTTCTGAATTTATGGAAAACGACGGTGAGCAAAACGGTGATGGCGATAAGTAGCGATTCTCTCACCATATAGCTCGAAGGTTTCTAATTTAGACCACCCCCCGCAAAAAAAGGCGGATGGTTTCATCCGCCTTTTACATACTTGCAACGCTAAATTCGACTAAGAGTTATTAGGGATTCGAGACGAGATTCGAATGTATCCAGCCGGTTATTCCATCTTCGGTTCTAACTTTTATCCAGGAGCCTTT
>JACZUZ010000133.1 GCA_022572905.1 Candidatus Zixiibacteriota bacterium
CCAGTGCGTTTCTCGAAGATAACCTCGCGCACTTCGGGGATAACATCCCCGGCCCGGCGCACCAGGATATGATCGCCGATCCTGATATCGAGCGTTTCAAGTTCGTCTTCGTTGTGAAGCGACGCATTCGTTACAGTCACTCCCCCGACTGAAACAGGTTTCATTACGGCGACTGGAGTGATAGTTCCGGTTCTGCCGACTGAGAAAATTATATTTTCGAGAATTGTTAGCGTTTCTTTGGCGGCGAATTTCCAGGCCGTGGCCCAGCGCGGCGCCCGTGAAATTTCTCCGATTTTCGTCTGATCTGCGAGACTATTAACCTTGACTACCATTCCGTCAATTTCATAGTCAAGCCCCGCTCGCTTCTTCTCCAGTTTCTTGAAGGCGGCGTTAATTTCATTTGCGCCACTCGCCTTGCGGGACAATTCGTTAACCGCGAATCCCACCCTCGACAGGAATTTCATAATCTCAGATTGCGATGGGTATTTCTCGCGGAACGAATCATCATCGCTCAAACATCCGTATGCGCAAAATCTCAATGGTCGCCCTGCGGTTACCGCGCTGTCTAACTGACGCAACGATCCCGCTGCGCCGTTGCGTGGATTCGCGAGCGGTTGCGATCCCTCTTTTTCCAGGAATTTATTTATTTTCTTGAAATCTGACAGACGCATAAACACCTCCCCGCGCACTTCAAGGAGCGGCCAATCTTGCGCGAAGCTGTCAGTTAAGCGAAGTGGAATTGATAGTATTGTCCGCAAGTTCGCGGTAATGTTTTCACCAACCGAACCATCGCCGCGCGTCGAACCCAGAGTCAACTTGCCGTTATTGTAAACAAGCTCAACCGCAAGTCCGTCGAGTTTTGGCTCAACAAAATATTCCAGCTTGCGCTCCAAGTTTTCATCGTCTTTTCCAAAAAGTCCTTCGCGCGCTCTGCGGTCGAATTCGGCGAACTCATCTTCGTCGACTACTTTTTGCAGCGACAGCATACGCTTGCGATGGGATACCTTCTTAAAACTTCCTGCGGGAGGAGCGCCCACCCGTCGTGATGGAGAATCCTCGCTTTCCAATCCGGGATGGGCTTTCTCCAGTGCGATCAATTCGTCAAATAGACGGTCGAATTCAGCGTCGGAAATATTCGGAGAGTCGTCGATATAATAGAGCCTGTTATGCCGCTCTATTTCGATTCTGAGAGCTTCATATCGTTTGAATTTGTCTTTAGGAATGGAGGAAGGCATGAGCGCTAATAAACCTTCAAACGATTTGATCGTCAATCATTGATCGTTAATCTATCGTCTTCAATCCTGGCGAATCGAAGAATGTAACGATGGGAAATCCTTATCAGCGTGCGGACCAGACTTCACTAACCCGGTCTTTCCAGTTCTTCATCTGTTGTCCGGCCCGATCGGGATGAATCGTGTCAATATAAATCCCGTTTAGAGTTTTGCGCTGATGTACCAGGAGGAAAACATTGTCGGCCAGCTGAAAGCTGTCGCATGAATGGACTTCGGCGAATTTGATCAGCGCTCGCGTTTTCTTTCGGTCACACAAGAACTCCGGTTCATTTATTGAACATCGAAAGTCAAGAATTCGGATATCGGCCGGGGGAGAGGGAGTGGCGGATATTCCCCGCTCGCCGATCCACAGTCGACGCGGTTTGCGGATATTTATGAATATCAATCGCCCGTCTTTGTCGCACTGAAGCGAGATCCCCTTGGACTCCACGCTCGAATAAAACTGAGCGCGCGGGTTTTCATAAATGATCGGAACCATAAGCGCCTCTTCCTCCGCCTGATAGAACGCGGCGCTGATTCCGGGCGTGACCGGATATCCGGCGATCCGAATCGAGATATGCTTAATATGAGCTGTCATGATAATTTTCTTACGGCGCTTTAATCTAAGGACCTACGCAACGAAAGCGAAGATATCTCAAAAATTCTCGACTGGTAGTTCGAAGTGAAAACGAGCGCTTGGAGGGCAAGTGAGCGCGGCTTCTTAACGGAGCGCGATTTAGCGCTTGAGCTCCGCCAATTTATCGGCGGCGAGCTGGCCTTCGGGAGTTTGCGGATATTTATCAGCGGCCGTCTGATAATATTTCTTCGCTTGCTCGATGTCGTTGTTTTTCTCGCTGCATCTTCCCAGATAATAGTACGCGGTGGCGAGCTTTTCGGACTTGGGATGATTTGAAATAAGCGCTGTGAATTCTTTGGCGGCGCCATTTATTTTGTTTTGCGCAAACAATGAATGTGCGATCCAGTACTGCGCATTGTCAACATTCTCGGTATTGCCGCAGTAGTTCAAATAATCCTTGAATCCCGCCCGCGCGCCTTCGTAATCCGCCTGGCGCACCATGATAAACGAATCATCATAGAGCGCGATACAATTGATTCCGCTTGATTGAGCGTTGGCGCTGTCTGCGCCAGCGCGAGTGGAAATTTGTGCGGTTGATTGTGAGTTGACCTGGGCCAAGCGGCTTTCGAGTTCGGTAATCATCGTAGTCAACTGCTCAATCTGTTCGGCCATATTATCGATTTTGTTATTTAATCTGGCGTACTGATTCGATTTGTCTCCGCCGGAATCCCTGATCAGACTGTCAAGGCGAGCGCCAGTAGCGTCTGCTCTTGTCTGACGAGACTCTAAGCTCCGCAGTCTCTCTTCGACTTTGTAGACTTGCTCATTGGTGGCGCAACCTCCGAGAAATGACAGACCGGCAATCAAAACCAGCCCGCCCAATAGGGCGCCGCTCCCGAAAAAAGAAGCCGTCCCCGAAACGAGGACGGCTTTTTCTTTGGAATACTTTCTCATGTCCGTTCTACACAATTGAGCTATTGCGAGACAATAATAAATTCAACCCGGCGATTTTTTGACCAAGCCGCCTCATGGTTGCCGGTCGCCGCCGGACGTTCTTTGCCCCATGAATTCGTTTGAATTCGTCCCTCAGCTATTCCGAGATTCATCAGATAGTTCTTAACCGAAATCGCTCTGCGTTCTCCCAGAGCCTGGTTGTATTCGGTTGTGCCGCGCTCATCGCAATGTCCTTCGACTTTCACGATCATATCCATGCTTTCTTTCATCAGGGCCGCGTTGTTTTCAATAGCGGTTTCAAACTCCGGCTTGATATGAGACTTATCGAAATCAAAGTAAACAGTAACAAACTCCGATTCGCTGATTGTGCGCACTTCCGGTTCCGGTGGAATAGTGTCCTCCGGAATGTATGTCGTCGTGTCCTCAGCGGGCTCTTCAGGGGGAGGCGGGGGTGGTTGACCGCCGCCACAGGCGTTGACAATAATTGCCGTCAAAATAATGAGTCCGCTTAGTTGTATCTTTTTCATTAATTCCTCCCGGTATTTTGGTAGATCGTAATTTGACAAAAGAATTTGGAAAATCGAATTTTTAGTCTCGTTAGAATCCCGTCTTTAGTGTCCCGCTTCAGGCTCTTGGCTTATCTGGCAATTCTGTTTTCTGCGGGCCGTATCAATATTTTCTTTTTCTGGGCCGTCCTTTTTTTCAAAGCGGCCCACGGCGAAATAGTAGTCTTTTCAATGATTCCGGTCAACATCAATCATGGCCAATTTCAGTGTCTGTGGTTAATATATTCACAATCCGCTTTGAGCCTAGCCGTCACCCCAGTTGAAGCTAGGCGACCAGCTCGGGTTGGAGGCGTCGCGACTGCCATCGGCTCGTCCGGTGTGGGTCAGCCGCCTTTGGCGACGGCCGAATCGATCCATTGTGAATATCTCTTTGAATCCCAGCCGGGTGGAGGAGAATATGATATTATTTCCATCCGGGCTGAAATGGGGGTTCTCATTAGCTCCGTTATTCGTCAAAATCGTATAGTCCTGGCCGGTTGGCGTTATTGTGCATATATCGAATCTGCCGCTCTTAGTTCTTCCTACGAATAGAATCAAATCGCCCCGCGGAGACCAGATCGGACTATCGTTATATCTGCCCTGATAGGTGATTCGGCGAACATTCAAGCCCTCGATGTCCATAATATAAATCTGCGGGGAGCCGGAGCGGTCTGAGCTAAAAACAATCTCCCGGCCATCGGGGGAGAATGTGGGCGAGTTTTCGATTGCCCGGGTTCGGGTCAAACGTCTAATAATTCTCCCCCGCCTGTCCAAAAGATAAATCTCGGCGTTGCCGTCTTTGCTGAGCACGCAGGCGATTCGGTCCCCGTCTGGCGAGACAGCCGGAGCTGTGTTGAGTCCGTCATATCCGGCAATCAGTTTCGTTTTCCCGCGCTTCAAGTCGAATGAATAAATCTTTGGAAACCCGTCCAGATATGACGTGAACAATACTTCATTACCGTCCGGCGTAAAAACAGGCGAGAGGTTTATTGAGCCATTGCTCAAAATTCTGGTCGCCTCGGCGCCGTCGTAGTCCGCTACATACAAATCCTTAACATCACCCTTGCGTACCACATAACAAACTTGAGATCGAAATATCCCATTTTCAGAAAAAACTTTCTTCATTATATCATTCGAAACTGTATGCGCCAGCGCTCTAAAATATTTGCGCGGGCTTGCAAAGCGACCCTTAGCGCTGACCCTGTCGCTGGGAGTGAATGTCACCTCATATCTGATTGAGATTTCCTGTTTTGTTATCTTAGCTTCGAGGCGCACAAAATAATCCGCTCCCAGTCTGCGCCAGGTCTGCGAATTCATTTCCTTTAGTTGCAGGTGGCGCACATAGGCGGAGTCGATTAAGACAAGTTCGCAGAACGGAGAAAAGTCGAGATCGTTGCGAATTACCCGCGCCATTTCCAACAAGTCGCTCTGGTCGGATGGGAACAAAGTCGCCCCGGTCTGACTGGTCGGATCTTCGACCGCGATCGGAGTGGGCTCAAAACCGGTAATTGTGTCAAGAGTGACTTCAATATCAGGCACATTTGAATACCAGTTTTGAGCCACTGCGTTGTTTGAAATTACGAGCGCGCAAAGAACCGGGGAGAGGAGCGCTATTCTTTTGAGATTATCGATTTTTAACTCCATTAAGTTACCTGGGTTTCCATGGGAATACCAATGACACCCCAACCTCCTCATGACCGTATTCTGAAGGTAAAGGAGGCAAAGGCGACGCTTTTTTAACCGCCTGTAAACATCCTCGATCAAAAACAGGATTTCCTGAACCGTCCTGAATTTTAGCGCCATATACTCGTCCTGACTTTAGAATCCGAAAATTAATTACGCATATAAGAGGCTGCGTGGAATAGGCTTGATTGCGCCAAGCGCGGGCGATTTTCTTGAAGCCATTATAGGTCCAGCCGGGATAATCGAATCCTTCGTCCTCGAAGGTGGGCGAAACTTCCGACGATTCCGCGTATGAAAGAGCGTCCGGGATGGAATCGACTACTAATTCGTCCTCGGTTTCCTCTATTGGCTGGGATTCCTCTTTCTTGAGATTTTTTAGCTCCGCTTTTTCCTCGATTTTCTTGGGAGGATCGGTCGAGATCTCAGGTTCCTCATCCACTACCGGTTTTGGTATTTCCACTTTTTTCTTCTTCGGAGGTGGCGGCGGTTTCTTTTTTTTCTTTGGCGCCGGCGGCGCGGAAAGTTTGACTCGCACAACGTCCAATTCAAGCGGCTTGGGTGTCATACTTATTGAGCTTGCCGCAATTCCGGTAATTAGCATAGTCACATGAATCGCCACTGAAAAATAAATGCTACGTGTGTCAAACATATTCATGACAGCGCGTTTTATTAACGCTTGCGTCCGCGCTTCTTCTCCCGGGGTTGCGTAATCAGCCCGATTTCGATAACGCCCGCCGCCCGCAAACGAGAGATCACATCAATAACCACGCCATAAGAAACCAATGAATCCGCTCTTAAGAAAACACCCTCGGTCGATGCTTTCTTGAGTTCTTTTTTTAGATTCTCTTCGAAGTTGTCAAGGCGTGACCATTTGTCGGCGATATAAATGCCGCTCTTGGTGTCGATTGTGACAATCAATCCCTCCTCTTCCGGATTGATTG
>JACZUZ010000134.1 GCA_022572905.1 Candidatus Zixiibacteriota bacterium
GTGGATAGCCCCTCAAGGTGTTGACTGATTAGAATGTTTGAAGTGAGCGGTTTTGTTTACGAAAGTACGAAATGAGATCGCTTATGAATTTTCGGGAATTTATCATCGTAATTGATTCATTATCAATCAGTTACGAGAAAATGAATTCCCTAATAGTGTAACTTGCTATATATCAAAAGAATCCCTGGAAATGTGATATGTAAAGTATATATAAAGTATATAGTAACACTTTACATGTTTGAATATATAAAGTATATATAAAGCATATAGCAACACTTTACATATCACCGATAGATAAATACGGAAAAAGAGCAAAGAACATGGAAAAATTCACATTAGAAAAACCTTACATTACTGAAAATACATTCAAGAAAGCAATAGGGCGCATCATAGACGCCAAAGCTGAACTCGGGTCTCACATAACAAAAATTCATAGCCCTAAATATCTGTATTGGGACAAAGCGCGTTATCAGTCCCGTCCGAAAGGGATAACGGCAGAGGAATTTTGGATGGTAATACAACTATTGCGGCACAATTCACCTAATAGATCAGAGACAATAATCCTGGACAAGAATGGAAGATCGTTCACATGGCAGCCACTGCCTGAGCTTGATCGCAATCTCCATGAAATCGATATGGATCTCGGAGGAACACTTGAATCAAAACTGATTGACGATAAATCAACTCGCCAGCGATTCATAACGCGTGGAATAATGGAAGAGGCGATTGCTTCGTCCCAACTGGAAGGAGCGAGCACTACGCGAAAAGTTGCTAAGCGAATGTTGATTGAACGACGAGCTCCCAGGAATAAATCTGAACAGATGATTTTGAATAACTATCGGGCTATGCTAGCAATCGAAAATGAATATCGCAATGAACCAATGAGTGTTGATTTGCTCCTCACTCTCCATAAAACACTGACTGTTGATACGATTAGCAAAGATGAAGTAGGACGCCTTAGAAAAGACAAAGACGAAGTGGTAGTGTGTGATCCTGTACAAAATTTAGTGTACCATGTGCCACCAGACGAACAATTGCTGAAAAAAGAACTGAAACGATTTATTAACTATGCTAATGACAAATTAGACAAACAGCGTTTCATCCATCCATTGATAAAGGCGATTTTTCTGCATTTTTGGTTTGCATATTTACATCCTTTTACTGACGGTAATGGTCGGCTTGCCAGGATTATCTTTCTCTGGTATTTATTGAGAAACAATTACTGGGGATTTTCTTACTTGCCCATTTCACAAATGATTCGAAAATCTCCGGCTCAATACAGAGACGCTTATGTGTATACCGAACAGGATAATAACGACCTCACATATTTCATCGATTATCTAATACGAAAAATCTTAATGGCAAAAAAAGAATTTAATGATTATGTGAAACGCTCAGCAACATCAAATAGGAAAATGGTCCGTGTCGCACGAGAAAGATATCAACTAAATGATCGTCAAATCCAACTCCTAAAATATTTGTACAAGAACCCCGGAGTCGCTATCTCAATCAATACACATTCACATGTGAACGGTGTTTCTCGTCCGACAGCTAATAAAGACTTGCAGGAGTTAGAAAACTTGGGTTTCCTCAAATCTCAAAAAATTGGTCGAGATCGACCTTTCAGAAGTACACCCAAAGCATCCGAGCTATTCTGAACATCTTTCAGATTATTCCACAAATATCCCAATACGCCAAGGTTTTTGCCATTCGACTTCCCTTCTTGCAACTTCCGGATATCAAATCTCGTCTAACAAACACTGATTCGTGTCTGTCTGGCCGAGTCTCAAATGAAGATTCCAGTAACAATTCAAACATCCGGAGATGAGTTAAATGACACAGAAAATGACACAAGTTGTTAATTCAAAACAAATTAGCGCTAGTAATCGCTGGAGGCCTTTTTCAAGAGTAATGATTATCCTGGCTGTTGGAGCCTTAGTCTGCTCGGGTGTGGATTACGCGCGGGCCGATTGGTGGGATCATTTAAGCTTCGGAGGTAAGCGAGTTCGCGGTTCCGGGCATATGGTCAGCGAGGCCATGAATCTGAAGGATTTCGATTCAATCGAGCTCTTAGGAGCGATTGATATCTATATCAAGGTTGAGGATAAATTTGATGTTGAGCTTGAGGCCGACGACAATCTGATTCAGTACTATGATATTTATGTAGATCACGGGACGCTGATAATTGAAATGGATGATGTCAGTATCACGTCGCGCAATGACACTCGCCTGATTGTGTCCATGCCCGATCTGGTGGAATTGTCGATCAGAGGCGCGGGTGATGTTTTCGCGCAGGGGATAAACAACGACGAATTGCGAATTGATATTAAAGGGGCCGGTGATGTTGAGATGATCGGGGAAACCAAGGAGCTGGATGTTCGCATCAAGGGCGCCGGTGATTTGAATTTGCGCGAACTGATCGCGCAAGACGTCTGGATAAGTATCAAAGGGGCCGGTGACGCCACATTGACAGTTAAAGGAAATCTCGACGCAAGTATAAAGGGAGTTGGAGATATCACCTATTACGGTAATCCGGAAAATGTGTCGCGCTCAATACACGGGATAGGGGATATCAGCCGGGGTCGCGGGCGCTAAAATCCGGCAAAATATCAGCGGAACATTTGGGTGTAAAAAGACGCAGGCTCGGAAACAGAGCCTGTGTTTTTCTTTTCGGAAATACCCGCATGTTTTAACCATATATGTCGGAACAACCTGGCGGGATAAAAAACTGCTTGTGTTGGAGCGCACTCTGACGCCGAATCTTTTTACGAGTGTTGCCTGAAATTAACCCGTCGATGTCACACTAAATAAAACAACTCGGGTAATTTCAAAAGATTCGTTTACAACTTATCGAATTCACACCCGCACCACTATCTTCCCGATCTGTTGGTTGCTTTGCATAAAGCGGTGCGCGTCGGCTATTTTGTCAAAATCAAATATCTTTGCGATCAGAGGCTTGAAAACACCGCTTTCAATTCCACTCGTGATATATTCAACGCCCTCACGCCGAACCGAGTCATCCGCAATTGCGAGAAAAATCATATGACCCATAATCGAAATCTGTTTGGATAACAGCCACCATGGACTTAGTTCAACCGGGCGGCTGTCGAGAAGTCCATAAGTGATTATTCGCCCGCCGAAATTCATCGCGGTGATAAGCGCTTTCATTCCCGGTCCGCCGACAGCGTCGAAAGCTATATCCGCTCCTTTGCCAGCGGTTATTTCTTTGACGCGCTCTTTCAAGTCTTCCTTTGATGTATCAATAACAAAGTCCGATCCGCCGCTTTTTAGCGCGGCGACTTTCTCTGTCGAGCGGGTGACGGCGATAGAGGTCATTCCCTCGCGTTTGAGAATCTGAAAGGCCGGAATTCCCAGCGATGAACTGGCGGCGGTGACAATACAATTCTCCCCTGCCTTGCCTCCCGCCTGTTTGATTATGGCCGCCCAGGCGGTCAGATAGGCCATCCAAGTCGCAGACGCCTCCTCATCGCTCAAAATATCCGGAGTTCGGGCGATTCGATTGGCTGGGTAATTTACAAATTCGGAGTATGTACCCTGCGAAGCCTGAAATTTTCCTTCGGGGACAACTGCCACACGATCTCCAACTGCAAATTCGCTTACTCCCTCTCCCAGAGCGTCGACTACTCCCGCTCCCTCCATCCCCAATCGGACAGGTAAGTCTTTAGTTAGTAGGTACTTACCTACTCTGGTGGCCACTTCGGCTCGGTTTAATCCGATGGCTTTGATCTTCACTCGAATTTCACCTGGCTTTGGATCGGGATTGGGTATATCTTCGAATTGTAGATTTTCCGGTCCCCCGAATTCTCTCAATATCACCGCTTTCAAAATTGTATTTTCATCTCCTATGCTGTTTTTCAAGCTGTTTCAATTTAGTCTGCAGCCCTTAGTCCAGTCCTCAATTTCTCAAATGTAGGATGCGCCACCATTGCCCAAAGGTTGGGCTGCCATGGCCCAAAGGTTGGGGCGTCATGCCCCTTAAGGGGTTTTGGACGAGGGCCGATACAAAGTGTATGTCTGATGATTTTCTGATCAGGGATCAAAAGGCCCGCGAAACAGCCGAAAAAATGGAGGAGTTTTACTCCCGCACCCAGCGCAAACCGATTTGGCGCGAATACGCCGAAGTAATCGGCATAGCGCTGGCAGCTGCCATTATTTTGCGAATTTTCGTCGTCTCGGCCTACAGGGTCACCTCTGGCTCCATGGAAGACACCCTTTTTCATGGTGATTATATATTCGTAAACAAGCTGGCATACAAGTACCGCGAGCCGAAGGCTGGCGATATTGTTGTTTTCGAATATCCTCTTAATCGCGAACGCTCATATATAAAAAGAGTTGTCGCTCTTCCGGGTCAAACTGTGGAGGTTGTCGATAAGGCGCTCTATGTAGATGGCCTTCTGGCTGAAATTTTTCCGGACAGCAAGAACACCGATAACGCTATTTTGGCGGCGGAATTGTCCAATCGAGACAATTTTGGACCGGTGCAGGTTCCTCCGGGGCATTTCTTTATGATGGGCGACAATCGCGACGAAAGCCAGGACAGCCGCTTTTGGGGATTTGTTGGCGAAGACCTCATAAAGGGCAAAGCTATTATTATTTATTGGTCGTGGGAGACGGATGGTGAACCTACAGTGTGGAATTTCCCTTATATCCATACAGCCGCCTATGAATTTGGCAACTTAATAATTAGTTTTCCGACTCATACCCGTTGGGAACGGATTGCCCGGGCGCTATAATTCGGGCGCAGTGCGACAAAATCCGAAATCCAAATCATCCCCAGAATCTAAAACCCGATCTTTTCCCTCCGAGGATTCTCTATCGATTTACGTACACTATCCTTTTTGCTCGAAATTGTGCGGGTATTGTGATTTTCACAAAAGCGTTCTGGATCGTCGCCGCGAGAAGATATTTCTCGAAGCTCTTTTAATCGATACAGAACTGGCGGCTGATGAACTCCGCTCAGCGTACAAGAATCGCATTCCTGAAATTACCACTCTATACATAGGCGGTGGAACGCCTTCTCTGATTGATCTCAAACTATTCGAAAAGTGGATTGAAATTGTTCGCAGGAGATTCAAGCTGTCGGATAATCTTGAATTCACAATTGAGTTAAATCCGGAGTCGACAACAAAAGAGAATCTGGAAGTTTTTAGACAAGCGGGAGTTAATCGACTTTCAATCGGTGTGCAATCTTTCGATTCTGAAAGCCTGAAACTTTTGGATCGTCGGCACAGAATTATCGACACACACAGAGCGGTTTACCTTGCGCGCGCGATGGGATTCGAAAATTATTCCGTGGATTTGATTTTCGGCCTTCCGGGACAAACCCCAGCCAAACTTCAGGATGATCTCGAAGAGCTTTTAGAGTTGGAGCCGAACCATGTTTCCTTCTATCAGTTGACGGTCAAAGAACAAACACCACTCGAATCTAAAATAAAGTCTGGGGAAATAAAATTACCCGATGACGATGAAATGGCGATTTTTTACGAGACTGGTTGTCAATTCCTGGCTGAAGAGGGATTCGAGCGCTATGAAATAAGTTCGTTTGCTCGTAAGGGAAAGCGAAGCAGACACAACCAACGCTACTGGGAAAGCAAACCCTGCCTGGCTCTGGGTCCGTCGGCGCATGGTTTCGACGGACAGAAGAGATATTCTCTGATTGCGGACACAGGAGAGTACATTGAAACGCTTACAAATGACCACAGACGCCCTCTGATTTGGGATGAGAACACACTTCAGAATCGAATGACCGAACACATCATGCTTGGCCTGCGCACAACCGCCGGAATCGACCGAAAGGTTTTCAATGAGCGTTTCGGGAGGTCCGATAGCGAACTTTTTGATCAAGACGAATTTGCAAGGCTAGTCGAGATCGGATACCTGATTCCCAGTGGAGGAAAGCTCTGTCTTTCTGATAAAGGACTGAATATGGCCGATGAAATCACCCACAGATTGCTGGCTGACTAAGAGTGAGACACTTCAATCTCGATCCGTTTTGGCCGCTTATCCGTAAACGAATCGTTGACATCCGGTTAT
>JACZUZ010000135.1 GCA_022572905.1 Candidatus Zixiibacteriota bacterium
GGGAGCCCTTTATGATGTCGATCCCAATCTTACTTTGGGCTTAACAGTTGCCGATCTCACATCGGGTGTTATCCGCTATTCGAATGGTACAACCGAATCGATCACGCCAACCGTGCGACCGGCGTTCATGTACAAGCGCGCATTAGGTGAATTCATCTTCAGAGCCCTTGGAACCGGGGATATTCGCTTCGAAGGAAGAAAAGCCAGCGCTCAGTATTATATCTCCGACGTTTCGTTGGACGCGCACTACGGTTTTGAAGTGTCATTTAGAGAGAAGGCTTTCGGAAGAGTGGGCGCTGATATTGGTAATTTGACTATGGGAGCCGGATTTGTCGCCGGGAAGATCACAGTAGATGTTGCCTTCTTAAGACATTCGGATCTTGACGATAGTTATCGCTTCAGCGCAGGCTATTCGTTTTGATGACGCAGTTTAATAATCATAACGATTGTTGTTTTGATTGTCATAGCGAGCCTGATAGAAAGTTCTTTGCGAATCCCTGTTCCAGTCTCCAACATTGATCCCCTCCCCTTTGAATTCACTCAAAGCCACGACAGTCTCCCAATCGGTTGATTCTAATCCCCCCAAGATAAGATATTGGCCCTCAAAACGCGCCAGAGTTTTCGCTTGCGCTAATGTTAACGAATCCAGACCGCGCAGACTCAGCGTATGCCCGCTCCAGTTAGTGAACGCTGTGACCTGCGAGTCAGTTAGAGTCCGCAAACCATCAAAAGCCAATCCGCCACGCCACTCAAGCGCTCTTCTTAACTGAAAATCGCTAATTTCGGAGAGTCCGTCAAAGAGCAGTCCGATCCCGCCTGATTCGGCCAAGATAAGCGCATATGAATCGCGAATCGGAAGTTGGCCGTTTATCCAGACAAGTTCTGCTCTGGAATCCGACAGAGCTCTTGCAATTTCTTTGTCAATTAAATTCAAACCTGTCAGATAGAGATAGCGTCCCTTGAACTTACCCAGCGCCCTTAGCCTAAACGCGGTTTCGTCAGTTAGTCCGTCCAGCCGTAGGATCGAACCCCCGAATCCGCCCAGCGCCCGAGCTTGATCGGGTGTGATAACCTTCAATCCGCTCAAATCCAATCGTCTGCATTGCGAGGTTGCCAATCGCTCCGCTTGTATATCAGTAATAGATTCGAGTCCATCCAGGCGAAGTGTGGTTCCTCGGAATTTAGCCAAAGCGAATGCGTCGACTTCGGATAATTTTTGAAGTCCTCCCAGATCTAGAGTCTCTCCCCCGAACCCTGCCAGAGCGCCTGAGACTTCGCTTTCGAGTTTTTCCAAACCCCGGAGCGAAAGCTCACTACCTTTGAAGCTCTTCACAAATCTGGCTTGACGCAGACTCAGCCGCTTGAGTCCATTTAATGCAAGTAGGTCGCACCTGGATTTCGACAATTCTTCCATAGGATTTGATCTGAGATGTTTCAATGAGCCCAGTTGCAGTTCTTCACCCTCAAAAGCCGCCAGATATTTGGCTTGAAGAGGAGAAAGATCGGTGAGACCATTGAGATAAATCCGAAGTCCGTTAAAACCGCCCAGAGCCAGCGCCTCCGGGTCTGTCAGAAAGGACTTCTCATTCCATTCCAAGGTCAGTAACATGCTACGGTTAAGCTGGTTGCGAAGCCGGACGCCTGCGGGCTTTTCTACTGAGGACGCCCCAGTGATAGTTTGAAATATCAATACCAAGGAGCAAACCAAGAGCAGAAGATTTCTGGGAAGTAAAGCCCTCATAATTCCCTATTTCGACTTGCGAAGTGAGCTTCTGAAACTTCTCCGCCATTATTGAACTCATTCTGCTCAAAGCGTCGCTAAAGCGCTGTCAGAGGACAAAGTTTGAGCGGTATTTCGGTTAATCAAACGTCCAAGAGTTTTCTCGTCATAAATTCATATCCAAAAATCAGGAGATTGTGAAATCTTCCACAAGCTTGATTCATCCAGTGAATCCTTCTAATGTGGCGAAAAAACGCGTAAGCGTTGGCTGCGTAATGTGTTATGCTATCTGACGATAGCGCGATGACCACGACTCAGATCACAAGCTTTCTGGGAAGTTGGGGTAATATTACTTCAAAGAACGGTCAAAAACTCTTGACAGAAAAAGAGGGAAAGATATATTCGACGACTGACTGTCGAGACGGGGATTTACCCTATCTCGAATCCGGATTTCATAGAGGAATCAAAATCGGGCGGTGGAAAACGCAAGACTCAGACGGTTCTAAAAAAGATTCTCATAGCAAGGAGACGCACGAAAAGTCCAGTCGGAATTCAGCGGAAGAGCTCGGAAAGAAGGCGCGTTCAATTGGCTATTTGAGCATGATTCCGATCCTGATTGGCGCGGGTCCAATCATCGGACTTCTCATCGGGAAATGGCTGGATGGTAAATTAGACTCATCACCTTGGCTAACAATAATTTTTATGACCTTAGGTTTTGTCGCCGCTATCAGAGAAACCATGCGACTTATTAAAAGATCAAAGCAGGACATAAATTAAAATAGACTTTTATTCATAGTTGTTTTACCTAATTTTAACTCGTTAGATTTGTCCGTGATAGAATTTCAAGAAACACGAACACTGCTCGAGAATGAGTAAAGTGAATTAAATTTAATAGACCTGACGATGATTGAACTTTGATTACGAATATGAAGACGGATATATCCCCAAACTCCTCCGAACGATTCTTCGAACGTTCCCTGCGAATGACAGCGCTATTGACACTCTTTGTGTCGATTGGGTTCGCATTGTATCAGGGAATCTGGCCGGCTCTGGCGATTCTCTCGGGAAGTGTTTGGAGTATTGTGAATTTGCTGTTTGTCCGTATGGCGCTTGTGGCGATACTCAGACCGCAAGGGCCGGATAGGTTGACTGCCGCCGGAATTTTGCTAATAAAATTTCCAGCGTTATATCTTGCGGGATATTTTCTCCTGAGCTTTCCGAGATTTGATCCTCTTCTCCTCGGTTTTGGGTTTTCTATCTTCTTGATAGTGGTATCCCTTAAGGCCGCAGGACGTGCGCTTCTAAAAATGGACAATATCCAAACGGAGAAGATTTCAACCGTCACATCAGATCGTGAAAGCGTACTGAGATAGATATGGCATCAATAGGGTTACAGTTGAAAAATAATTATCAGCCAGATCATTCGAGCGCTACAACACAGCGTCTTTTAATGTCTCTCTTAATGTCGGTATCGCTGATCCTGGGCCTTTTGTTAGTGGCGCCGTTGTCTTCTTTTGCCGAATCGGATTCTTCCGCCGCCGTCAGCTCTCAAAACTCGGCTGACATATCAACGCTCGAGACAACGCATGAGAAAACGAATGAGAAAGCAGACACGGAGACGGCTGACCACTCCGCGATAACAAAGAGTGAGTCCGCTCATGATGATCCGCACGCAACAGAAGGCGGCTCGCATGGCGAGCACGAAAAGAACGATGCGCACGATGCGCCAAAAGAGATGGCCAACCTTATGACACTAATTTTTGGCCACAAAGAAAACCCGACTATTACGGATATTCAATATTGGGAGAATGTTATCTTTGCGTTTTTTGCCGGTATTCTGCTTGTACTCGGCGCACGCGCTCTGTATCGCAAACGGAAAATGATTCCATCTCGGGGACAGATGGTGGCTGAGTTAATCGTCGAGTATCTATATGATCTCTTTCATGGGATTCTTGGAAAGCACACAAAACGATTTCTGCCTTTCCTGGGGACGCTATTTGTTTATATCCTGACCATGAATGTCATGGGAATTATTCCGGGTTTGAAATCAGCTACAACCTCGATAAACATCACCGCCTCAATGGCGCTTTTAGTGTTCTTTTACTCACAATATATAGGATTCAAAGAACTTGGGCCCAAAGGATGGCTTATGCACCTCATGGGCGATCCCAAAGATGCAATCGGTTGGGCTATTGTTCCACTCATGTTGCCTATCCATTTGATTGGTGAATTGGCAAAGCCGTTTTCTTTGGCCATGCGTCTCTTCGGAAACATCACCGGTGAAGACATATTGATTTTTTCATTCGTAGGTTTGGGTATGATGATTATGTCGGGGATAGGATTGTCAAGCGAATGGTTCGGAGTGGGCATCCCGCTGAACGTCCCTTTCGTGTTAATGGCTCTGATGTTTTCGACAATCCAGGCGATTGTATTTACTGTTCTTTCCACAATATATCTTTCACTTATGCTCCCTCATGAGGAGGCGCACTAGCTAACTGTTGGATCGGAACTGAATTGATTTAAAAAATAGAAACTAATGAATAATCTCAACTTCTTAAGAAACGGAGAAACTAAAAAATGGATTATCATGCAGCGCTAGCATTGTCTTTGCCTATCGGCGTCGGATTGGCCGCGATTGGCTCAGGAATCGGATTGAGTCGCGCAGTCGGCTCTGCGCTTGAAGCGATGGGTCGCCAGCCGGAGGCGCACGGACAGTTACTTACCGCCATGCTCATCGGAGCCGCATTTATTGAGGCTTTGACGATTTATGCGCTAATTGTATTCTTCATGCTATCCGGGGAAATCACGGGCTGATCCTTTCTTCTCATTTTTGAAGATTAGCTGAAAATAACTCCAACATGGGGTAGCATAAGTTTATGAACATAGAATTATGGCAACTATTAACGCACGCGATCGGCTTTCTGATTGTCGTAGGCCTTCTCAAGAAATACGCCTGGGGACCAATTCTGGATTTGATAGAAGAGCGCCGCGAAAAAATCGCCGGTGATTTTCGAGAGATAGAACTTCAAAAGAAGGATGTCGAATCTTTGCGAAACGATTACGTAGTGAGGATGAAAGAAATCGAATCCGAGAAGCGCCAGAAATTAGTTGAGGGAGTTAACGAAGGTCAAGAGATCGCCAACGAGCTGAAAAGTAAAGCCCAAACCGAAGCGCGCGGGATTATTACGCGGGCCGAAGTCGAGTCGGAGCGTGAACTCGTAAAGGCTCGCGTTCAGTTGAAAGACGATATGATCCGACTAACAATAGGAGCCGCCGAAAAAATTCTCGGCGAAAAGCTGGACGCCGAGAAAGATCGCCAACTGGTGAGTGGTTACATCGATCAACTTGAGAACGCTTGATCATCGAAAGTACTTAGTCTGAGTTTAATAACATGAGAAACCGTGAAATAGCGACGAGATACGCGCAGGCGCTATATTATATATCCAAAGAACGCGGATTAACTGATATCGTTTATGAACAGTTAATCGTGTTGCAAAAAGCGCTTGAGAAAGACGATTCGCTTATCGTGTTTCTTATTGCGCCCAACATCACCGATGAGAAAAAGCAGAGCGCGCTGAAAAATATCTTCGGTCCTCGTTTCGAGAAATTGCTGGTAGAGTTTTTTCTTCTTGTCGCTCGCAAGAGACGTGAAAGCTATTTACTGGAGATAATTCAGGACTATCACAAGCTGGTAGCTGAGAAAAAAGGATTCCTGCAGGTAACAGCCATTACCGCGCATTCTCTGTCCGCTGACCAGCGCCAAAAGTTGATCGAAAAACTTCAGGCAAAGACAGGCAAAAAAGTCGAGCTAACCGAAAAAATTGACCGCGACATAATCGGTGGATTGCGAGTTCAGCTCAAAGACGAAACAATTGACGGAGCGGTGAGCGCCAGCCTGGATCGTCTGAAACAAAAATTAACCGCGCTGGAAGTCGCATAGAATATCAAGTTTATGATAAATTTAGTGTCTATTTGATGCGCCAGTATAACTGAGAATAGAATAACTGATATTTACTTAAGAATAATCAAGAATAACTAAGAATAATGGAGTGGCCAGATGGGTCTTAATCCCGAGGAAGTTTCCTCAATAATCAAAAAAGAAATAGAGTCCTACGACACGACTCTTGAAATGGAGTCGGTCGGGACAATTCTTCAGGTTGGCGATGGTATCGCGCGTATCTGGGGACTGCGCGATGTGCAGATGTCCGAGTTGATCGAGTTTCCCGGCAATATCATGGGTCTGGTTCTCAACCTTGAGTCGGACAATGTTGGCGCCGCAATTTTTGGGAACGATTCCAAGATTAAAGAGGGCG
>JACZUZ010000136.1 GCA_022572905.1 Candidatus Zixiibacteriota bacterium
GACGAGAACTTGCGGGTTCCTAACTAAAGCCCGCGCAAGCGCAATTTTTTGCCATTCACCACCGGAGAGAGTTGGAATTAATCTCTGGGAGAACTCGTTCATGCCAACGCTCTCCAACGCGTCTGTCACTTTCCGACGCGATTCGGGTGAAGCGCTAAAACGCATTCCCTGACTGTAAAGAGACATCTCCACAAATTCAGAGACCGTGAACGACGGCGCTATCTCCTCTCTCTGCGGAACATAGCTCGTCAGGCGCGCTCGTTCGACACTGCTCAGCGAAGTTGAGTCTTTGTCAAATAGCGCGATACTTCCGCGCTGGGCTTTGTATATTGAAAGAATAAGTTTTAGAAGAGTTGTCTTGCCGGCGCCGTTGGGACCGACTATTGCAATAGTTTCCCCCTGCTCTACTGTAAAAGAAATATTTCTCAGGAGAGTTTTGTCCGCGATCGAATAAGATAAATTTGAGACTTTCAGGCATGTCATGATCGTGAATTTTTCTATGCGTTTATTAAAATTCCGCATCCGGGTGAAGAGCTTTTGCGAACTTCCGGATGATTTGAACGAATCTTGGTCCGGGGATTACCAGATAGTTTCCTTTGAGTGGGTAAACGCGCTTATTTTCAATAGCACTGACTCCCGGGAGGGACCGCCATTGACTCAACACAAACGCTGTGTCCAGTCCGCTCCCGTCTATGTCAGGAAATATATCAATAATCACTTCGGGATTGATCTTCGAAACACTTTCAGCGCTGAGAATGGGAAATTTTATCCCCTCCCCTTCTGTAAGCGCGTTCCTGCCTCCTGCGAGCGCTATCATCTCGCTGTAGAATCTTTCATCCCCGGCTACATATAGATTTTTAATTGCTCCGGAATCGGGAGAGTGCCCAATACAAATCAGCGTTGTTGGTTTTTCCAGTGAGTATACAGCTATTTTGAACTTTCTAATCTGGTTAGTTATGACTGCGACAAGACTATCGGATCTTTTAGTAGCTCCTAGTTTTTTTCCAATTACTCCAAATGACGCGATGATCCCGTCGACCGACTGGTGATCGACTGTAACTGTCGCAATTTCGAGTTTGGCAAACATCTCTTTCGGTTTGTCATGTTCTTTCAGAAGCAAAACAAGATCGGGCTGGGCTTCCACAATTACTTCATAATTTGGATCAAGAAATCCACCGATCTTGTCAATCGACTCAGCTTCCGGCGGATACTTGCAATACCGGGTAACACCCACCAGTAGCGAATCCGCGCCCAAAGCGAAAACCATCTCGGTTAGCGATGGAGCCATTGAGATTATCCGTTTGATTAGCGTAGGCGATTCGTGTGTAGTGTCGCCAGGAATTGAGCCGGCGAGAGCAAATATTGAAATAACCAATGCCCCAGCGAACGTAACCATAAACAGAATTGCTTGCGCGTGGATCGGAAATAGTCTTAGCGATGTAGCAGGTGTTGTTGTAAATAGTCTCTTCATGACGCCTCAGAATTAGTATATGGCTCCGTTGGGAATTTGTGAAGGAAGAGCGCCGGAAAGAGAATTTTTCCGGTTATGATTTAGAAGAGATTTGGACTGGCTTGCCGTCTTCGCCCACTGCGACCATTACAAATTCGCCCTGTGTTGCCAGATTTCGATCGCCGGTAAGCGGATTCTCCGCGAACATTTTAACTTCAACGGTGAGCGATGTATTCCCTGTCTTCACGACTCGCGCCCTGAGCTCCACCATATTTCCCAGTGGCACGGGCTTCTTGAAGACAATCTTATCGGAAGCGATTGTCACCATTGTCTTGCGGGCATGGCGGGTCGAACAGACCCAGGCGGCGTGATCCATCCACTGCAAAGCTATACCACCGAAAAGTGTGCCATAGTGATTGACCATTGACGGAAAGACCGTCTGGACAATCGCAGTTTCGTTTTGGCTTGACACGAATGTGTCGCTTTCGCTCACAATTATTTGTGCGACTTACTCATCAGGTTTCGCTCGCCGTTCTGGTACTTTTTTTGGCCCTACCCTGAAGAAAGGCCCGGGGGTTTATGAGCAACCCGATGAGGCTCCGCAGGTGTCGCATTTCAGGCATGAGCCATTGCGCACCATAGTGAATGACCCGCATTCTCCACAGAGATCGCCTTCATAGCCCTTCATACGCGCGGCGCGGATCTCCATCTCTCTTGAGACCTGAGCGCTTCCTGAATTCGTTTTTGGGGCAATCGTCAAAGTTTCGCCGATTGATATCATCTGATCAATGGTCGCGCTCTCCACGCCCACTTCGGGTTTTTTTTCTGCGGCAGGGCTACCATTTGAGTCAGGGGATGTCGCAGGAGTCGAGCTACTTATAGCGTCCTCTCCGGCGCCGAGCGTATCAGCGCGAATATCTTCATCTGAGACCTGAGCGAGATCGGTTCTGCCCAAATAAGAAATACCCAACTCCCGGAATATATAATCAATAATAGAAGTGACCATTTTGATCTTGTCATTGCCTTTGACTATGCCATTTGGCTCAAAGCGTGTGAAAATAAACGCATCCATAAATTCTTCCAGCGGCACACCGTGCTGAAGCCCCAGCGAAACTGAAATCGCAAAACAATTCATCATGCTTCTAAAGGCGGCGCCTTCGCGGTGCATGTCCAGAAATATTTCGCCCAGCGAGCCGTCCTTGTATTCACCGGTGCGCAAATAGATTTTGTGTCCACCTACTACTGCTTTTTGCGTGTAGCCCAAACGTCGTGACGGCAATGGCCTGCGTTTCGCTATATAGCGTGTAACAATTCTCTGGACCTGCTCCTGGATTGGGGCATGAACCGGAACAGTTTGGGCGATGGGTTCTTTATCGACTGACTTTTCGGCTTCGTCAGTAGCTTCAAATTCTTTTGATTCCGCTTCATCATCAAAATCAAATGTGGAACTCAAAGGCTGGCTTAGTTTGCTGCCATCGCGATAAAGCGCCACAGACTTTAACATCATTTCCCAGCTATCGAGATACGCTTGTGACACATCCTTAATGGTTGATTCGGCGGGCATGTTGATAGTCTTGCTTATAGCGCCGGAAATAAATGGTTGCGCGGACGCCATCATTGTAATATGCGCGCGATGCTGGATAAATCTCTTGCCATTGCGGCCACATTTGTTGGCGCAGTCAAAAACGTTCAGATGCTCTTCTTTCAGATATGGCGCGCCTTCGAGAGTCATAGCGCCGCAACAATAGTCATTGGCCTGGCGGATTTCGTCGGCGCTAAAGCCAAGCGCGGAAAGCATGTCAAGTGACGAATTGTCGATCTGCTCTCTGGTTAAGCCGAGCTCTTCTTCGCAAAACTTTTCTCCGAGAGTGTATTTGTTAAACACAAACTGAAGTTCAAAAGCGCTGTTCAGAGAATCTTCCAATTTCGCCAACGCCGCCTGCGAGAAACCCCGTTGCGCAAGAGTTTCGTGATTCACACCCGGAGCGCCTTTGAGAGTTTGCCGACCCATGCAGTAGTCAATAATAGCTCTAATCTCCTCCTCGGTATATCCAAGTTTCTCAAGAGCCGCAGGAACAGATTGATTGACTATCTTGAAAAACCCACCCCCGGCGAGCTTCTTGAATTTTACCAAAGAGAAATCAGGCTCAATCCCTGTTGTGTCGCAGTCCATCAGAAGGCCGATTGTGCCTGTGGGAGCGATCACTGTCACCTGCGCGTTGCGATAACCGTATTGCTTGCCCATATCAAGCGATCTGTCCCATGATTCGCGCGCCGCGACGAGCAAATCCTCAGGACAGTACTTGGGATCAAGCGTCATCGGTGTTTTCGTTATCTCCTCGTAACTTTCTTTAGGAGCGCTGTATGCGGCGCGACGATGATTTCGTATAACTCGCAACATCGCTTCGCGATTTGCGCCAAAACGCTCGAAAGGTCCCATTTCTTTGGCCATCTCGGCTGATGTGGCGTATGACTCACCGGTCATCAGAGCGCTTATCGTTCCGCAAAAAGAGCGACCTTCGGCGCTGTCGTAGGGGATACCCATGCGCATCAATACAGTGCCCAGATTCGCGTAGCCCAGGCCGAGCGTACGATAGTCGTAACTCTTGCGTGCAATAGACTCGCTGGGAAAAGACGCCATCAAAACAGAAATCTCAAGTGTGATTGTCCAGAGTCGGCAGGCGTGGCGAAATCCTTCGATATCAAAAACACCGTCTTCGGAGAGAAACTTGCCAAGATTAATAGACGCCAGATTGCAAGCGGTGTCATCCAGGAACATATATTCCGAACAGGGATTGCTAGCGTTTATACGTCCGTCAGCGGGGCAGGTATGCCATTCGTTAATAGTAGTGTCGTATTGAATTCCAGGATCGGCGCAGGCCCAGGCCGCATAGCTGATTTTGCTCCAGAGATCCCTGGCAGGAATTTCGCCGGCGGATTTACCGTCAGTACGACGCTTTAGTGTCCAGGTTCCATCGGATTGTAACTCATCAAAGAAACTGTTGGGAACACGAACAGAGTTGTTGGAATTCTGTCCGGAAACAGTCAGATAGGCTTCTGAGTCCCAATCGGAAGTGTAGGTTTTGAAATCAAGCTTATCGATGCCCTGAGCCGCCAGTTCAAGCGTCTTCTTGATATATCCCTCAGGGATCCCCAGCCGAAGCGATTCGCGTACAAGCGTTCCGAGCCTGCGGTTCTTCTTGAAATCCGTTTCATAAGCGCCATCGTCCTTAGCATTAGTATGTGTTACGACTTCAAATATCTCATCCAGTTTTTTCTTAATACAGTGTGAGCCAGCCACTAATGCGGCGACTTTTTGCTCTTCAATTACTTTCCAGTCAATAAAATCTTCGATGTCGGGATGATCCAGATCAAGGCAGACCATCTTGGCGGCGCGGCGGGTTGTGCCGCCGGACTTAATAGCGCCTGCGGCGCGATCGCCGATTTTCAGGAATGACATAAGCCCAGAGGAAATTCCACCGCCCGAAAGAGATTCGCCAGAACCGCGGATTGAGCTAAAATTTGTGCCGGTCCCTGATCCGTATTTGAAAAGACGCGCTTCGCGCGTCCAGAGATCCATTATGCCGTTCTCATTGACCAAATCGTCAATAACATTTTGTATAAAACAGGCATGCGGCTGAGGGCGCTCATAAGCGTTTTTAGAGCGAACCAGGTTGTTGGTTTCCGGGTCAACGTAATAGTGACCCTGCGAAACTCCCGTTATTCCATAGGAGTCAAAGAGTCCCGTGTTGAACCATTGCGGGGAGTTGGGAGCGCCAATTTGATGAGCCAGCATGTAGCGCATTTCGTCTTCATAGTTTTGCGCGTCTGCAGGGCTGTCAAAGTAACCGCTTTTCTCAGCCCAGCGCCGCCAGCACCCTGCCAAGCGGTCGAAAACCTGACGCGAATCATTTTCTCCTCCCAGGACGGGTTCACCATTCAGATCAAGTTTGGACGAGCCGTTGGCAGTGGTCTGGGGAACTCCCGCTCTGCGGAAATATTTTTGAGCCAGAATATCAGTTGCAACCTGCGACCAGCTTTCGGGGACCTTAACATTCTCAAGCTCAAAGACTAAGGTTCCATCCGGGTTGCGAATTTCTGAGCGACGCGAAGCGAAATTGAGAGCTTCGTAGGGAGATGAAGACTCGGTAGTAAAGCGGCGAGAGACGCGCATGAGAAGGAATCCTTCCTGAAGTTTGAGCTATTCTCATAGCGTCCCTGTTGCTCAGTCTCTTTTGTATGCCCCAAAAAAGGCCGCGAAACAGAGACAGTATGAGAACCCGGTTTCTGGCTATTTCTAGCCAAAACCGGCCATTATTGGTGTTTTCTAAGAGTCAGTCAATCCCGGGGCAACCCAAATTCTGTCTTTTTGCGGGCCTCGGCTAAACCGACCAATTCGAATGTCAATTTCAAGTTCAAGGCTGCCGATAGGCGGGGCGGTCTCTCGTGTACCAGCTCACTGAACCATTTCAATCGTACAGCGAACAACAATATATTGTGGCCCAAAACTGTGTCAACACTAAAAGAGGTATAATTTCCATAAAGTTTTTAATGCAATGTTGGACAATGAGATAG
>JACZUZ010000137.1 GCA_022572905.1 Candidatus Zixiibacteriota bacterium
TTACCATCGGGTAATGTTAGTTCTAATACACTCATATTTATATTTCGACACTCTTCTCCTGAACGATGAGCGCGAACTCTCCGGTCGGAGTTATTAGTCGCAATAAATTAGGCCATCGTTTTATCATTAAAGGGGGAATCTTATACGGGAAGAATGAGGCGCGGGGAAATATTTTTTTTCACTATAACAATTCTTCTCTATGGCAATTCTTCTGTCTGAATTCAAAAAGTATAGAAAACATATTAACTGGGCGGTACTGGATTTGAACCAGTGACCTCTTGCGTGTCGAGCAAGCGCTCTAACCAACTGAGCTAACCGCCCAAAACATTCAAGCGCTGCAGGAATGACTTCATGGAAAGCGCCAATAAACACTATCTATTACTGCTCTAAGATTACTTGGACAGCCCTTTTATAGCTAGAATAAGCCTTCTTATCACCCTATTTTCGCTCAAACCAGTCTGCGAGTAACAGAACAGCCGCAGGGCAATTTGAGACGTTCTCTGTTGCTTGTCAAGGGGTTAAGTGAAACCAAGGGGTTCGGTTTCAGACGATTGTCGATTGCATTGGTTGGTAGCTATGCGCTGGCCATGGCCATAAATGTTTCGGCTTTGGCATACTCCTCATGGAGAGTGTCGTCCATACCTTCCAAGTCAGCCGCATCTACTCCCAGTCTTTCCAGCGCCTCCGCGCTAAGCGGATGGATCAAACGACCCTCATAGTCGCTGGCGAAGGTTTTCTTGGCGATGTAATTGGCGCCACAAATAATAGCCGAAAGAGGGGAATCCTCTGGAGACGCTTCTGGCCTATGGTGGTATGTGATCGCGTCTGCCAGAGAAGTCGGCAGGTTCCAGTTGGCGGCGAGAGCCGAGCCCACATGAGAGTGATTGAAGCCCATAACTTCATCCTCAATTTGATAATCCTCGAGATTGGGGGTTTGTCTGGTTCTTGCGAGAATTTTCTTAAAATCGTCCTGCATGAAACAAGCAATTACCAATTTACCAATATCGTGTAGCAAGCCGGCTGAGAAGGCCGTTTCGGGGTCAATAATGCCTCTTGAGCGAAATTTCTTGGCCAAAAGACGGCTGCCCTGCCCGGTAGCCAGAGAATGCCTCCAGAATTTTTCCTGAAATTCCTGACTCAGGGAGTTGCCTTTGAACATTCCCATAACCGAAGCGGAAAGGACAAGGTTCTTTATAGCATCCATTCCAACGATTACTACGGCCTGCCTGACAGAATCGATCTCTCTGGCCAGACCATAGAACGCAGAGTTGGTCAGCTTCAAAACCTTGGCCGACATGGAAGGATCTTCGGCGAGTATGTTGGCCACATCTCCGGCCGAAGCGGTTTCCTTGTTCAGAACTTTTTGAATCTGGGTGAACACTATCGGAGGTGTCGGCAAATTGCGAATACTAGAGACAACTTGTCTCACCCTGAGTTCTATCGTTGTATCAACTAGAGTCTTGGTGGTCATATTATTGTTTTTCAGATGAATGTCAGTTATCGGAGTTAATCACTATATAAATTGAAATTCAAAATAGATATGAAAAGCAGAATTCCTCGGCCAGCCGCCGGGAGATTTCATCAATCACATCGGTACGGTTATAAAACCCATCTTCCATCCGTTTCCTGGCCATTTCAACAAGGCTCTCGCGAGAACTTCCCAGATGAGTCTCCTGTAGAGGCCTGATACCGTCCGAAGGCGGACGCAACTCTCGCAATCGAGTATCGGCCTTTTTCTTGAGATCGGACATTTCATATGTTGCCTTTGCAGGCTGTCCAAAGGACGAAGTAGCTCCTAATTCCACTGTATCTCCACCGGTGTATCCAGAATCTCCCGTCCCCTCCACTGTCTTTCCGAGCACAGTGGTGTTACCTTCTGAGGGAGATTGTATGTCCCTCTTTCCCAAATCCTGAGTCACCTGGGGATCAAGAGGAACTCCGGACGCAGAAAAATCAATTTTCATTCTCTTCTACTCCTATTATCGGCCGGCTTATTTCGAGCTAAATAGACACTTTTTCAATCCGCTGAACTAAAATTGGTCAGCTCTTGCTATCCACAAACTGTGGTCTGGGATCGCCATCCTTCAGGTATTTCATTATTTGCGATGAATTCCTCAGGCCCTCCAATTCAGACTTTATTCTCGCATATCGATTGGTAAGATATTCCTCATTTTCCTTGACTAAGGCCATGTTTTTCTTGATAAGAGTCGCGATACTGGCGGTCAACTTCCTGACCTCCGGCGCCGTTACCGCGAGTGGAAAAAGCCTCGGATTCTTGGCTTTGATCGCGGTTATTTTTTCGTCCGATTTTCTAATTCTGGAGTGACAGCGTTCAATCTCCGCGAACAAGTCCAAGAGTTTTTCGTCCTTGTCGAATTTTATCAAATCGCGCTGTCTATCAATTAGAATATACAGTGATTGATAAAAGGAATATTCCACTTTGAGAGTGGTCGCTATTTCGCGCTCCAATTGATTTACATCGTGATAACTTAGGCCCATACTTTTTACCGCTATCCTGTTTTGTCCTCTGTTTGAAGCGCTGGGGCATGATTTGGGGGAACATTCAAAGGAGGATTCGCAATATCCTCCACCTTCCGGGTAGAATCTGCTGGATTAATACCATCCCATCCGGCTTTAACATTTTCGAGAATTTCACGCATGTTAGCGCAAAGAGCCGTATCCGATGTGGCGCTTGCAATCTGAATCTGCTCTATTATGAATACATAAAGCTGGCCCAATCGTTGGGCGACTTCTCCACCGGATTTGGTGTCAAGTGTAGCGTAGAGATGCGTAATAAATTTTCGCGCTCTTGCCAGAGAATCCTTACCGCGATCTTTGTCATCTCTTTCGAAAGCGTCTTCGGCTTTCTTGAATGCCTCAATTGCTCCATTGTAAACCAGAAGAAGCAACTCTAATGGGGATTTTCCGAGAATGCTTGTTTTTTGATAGCTTCCTATGCCTGAACTCATTCGTTTTGTAACTCCCATTTACAATTTGTTCCGATTCAATTATTGGTCTTTACTTTCATTTCCGCTATAAAATTCGGAGCGCATTGAGTCCGTTTATGAGAAATTGGTTCTGCGCATTGAGTTGAGTCAGCGCTTGCTCCATTTTTCTAAATTCCTCTTCCAAAGTGAACCGCCTAAACTCAAGACGCGCATCTATTCGAGCGATCTGGTCTCTGAAATCGGCAACCTGATCAGTCAGCGCTTTTACTCTGCGTGAAATAATCCCATCGGTGGAGTTTGTGATAGAATCCAAAGATTGTTTCAACCTGGCGGCCACACCCCGAGTGAAAGACACTGTAGCTTCGCTTCCGGAGACAATCCCGTTTGAGTCCAGAGTTACTCTGAGCCTTAATCCATCGGTTGTGCTATTACCGTCATCGCCAGTTAGTATTTGGCCGACACCGGTCGCATTTTCTCCGTTTATCGTTCCCGCGACGTCAAAGCCGCTGACCCTGGTTCCGATAGATAGGCCAAGAATGGCGTTGGCCGCGTTGACCTGTGTCAGATCAAATGACACGGTGGAGGTTGAACCATATTGTCCACTGGTGAAAGTCAGATACCCATCGGAGCCGCTATCGGTCCAGGAGACTTTCACGCCTCTTTGTCCGATTAGTTCGTCAGCGTCAATCTTAGACTGAATTTCTTTCGCAAGCTGCGTACCGCTGGTATAGGTTCCTTCGGTTAGCACGATTTCGCTTGAGGAAACACCGTCAACAACAATTTTCAATTTATTATTAGTGGAGTCGATGACCAGACTTGAAGAAGCCAGATCGGAAATGCCCGCTCCCTGATAATGTCCCAAAGTGGCGTTCTGGGTAATGTCTACAATATAGTCGAGTCCCGTTTTGGTTTTATCGCCAGCCGCAACAAATTTTATCCCCGAATTATCGGAAGTTCCTCCATCCGCGAAAAGCCTTCTTACCAGTTCCGGATTGTCGTCAAGGGCGTCATCAAGAGCATTGGGATCTTTCAGGCTTAATCTCCCGTCCAGCCCAGTTCGCACTCCAATCGTCGCGAGAGAGTTTATTTTTCCCTCTAAATTGCTAACGAGCGAAGTTGTAGCCGCCCTTATAGAGACTTGAAGTCCAAAGAGAATTCTCTCTGTGAAAAGCACGCCCGAAGTTTCGTTTTCAACGTCATATGAAAACTGGTCATCAATGGATGACATCACCGAATTGTAAGCGCTTATGAACGAATTCAGGGCGCTTTTTACGCCAGCTTTATCTCGCGAAACCGAAACATTAACAGCGGTTCCTGCGTCGCTTACCGTGAGGGCCTTAATTGTCAATCCGGGAATAGCCTCTGTGAATTCATTACTTGTCGAAGTAATGATAATTGGTGAGCCGCCTCCGTCGGATGAACCATAGGAAAGTTTTGCGTCGCTTGGATTCTGCAATGTCGGCGCAAAACTTGATACTGTGAAAGTATCTCCTGCAATCAAATCACCAGCGCCAAATGAGACTGTCAGTCCGTCCGATCCCGTTCCCGTCAGTGTTATTTCAGTGTCTGCCGCCGATACGGTGATCGAGCCGGAATTTGTTCCGTCACTCCAATTGACAGTAATGTCTCCGCTTCCGACAGTTTGAGTTCCAGTACCTGCGATAGTGAATGTGTAAATTTTATTTTCCGCCCCAGAATATGAAGCTCCGGCGCCAAGCGACACTGCCGAAGACGCCAGGGCTGAAAAGTTTTCGGTCTCGGGGGCCTCAAATGAGGAATTTGTGTAATCAAGATTAGTCCCGCCTGACAGAGAGCTCGTAATGCTAATTGTGTTTGACGCTCCTGTTTCATTGGATGTCAAAACGAGCCTATATGCGTTAGCGAAGCTACCGTCATTGATAATCGCGGCGGTAACACCGGTATCGGAATTGTTTATCGCCTCTTTGATTCCTATAAGCGAATTATTGGAGGCTGTTATCGTTATGGTGATGGCGCTGGCGTCACCTACCGAAATTTGAATAGTTCCCGTTCCCATGCCGGAGGCTGTGGGATCGTCGATACCCTGCGAGGCCAGTTGGTGATTTCTCGCTAGTTGCAGAACTCTAAAATCAAATTGACCTATGGTCGCTCCACCACTTGATGTGACCGAAAGAACTTCCTCATCGGAAACTTGAGTTGAAACATTATCGAATATGTCGCCGCGTCGCAGACTTGTTAAGCTCGCAGACAGCGCGAGGAGCCTAGCCTCAAGCGCTTTGTATGTTGTAATCTTATTTGTGGTCTCAGACTGGCGAGCCTCAAGCAGAATCGCCGGGAAGCGCTCGAATTGCAAGATCGAATCCACGATCAGGCCAGTGTCCAGCCCAGATGTAATTCCAACAATTGTGTTTTGCCCGAATGCCGGTCCTGAGGTTATTATTGAAGACATTCTCGATTATCCTGTTTAAGGCCAGATCGTATTAAGGCCAGATCGTAGTTTTAGAGCGCTGTAATCATTGCCCTCTCCGATAGCGCAATTTTTGAACAGCTCTCCCCTTTTCTTTATCGGCGTGGAGCGGAAAAATCTTACCCCATTCCCATCCCCGCCGGAGAGCTGCTAACCTATTGCACAGCAGCGTATTGGCTTTGAGCAATAGAGAATAGGGGGAGCTGTCTTTCGACAACTCCCCCTATTTCTATCCGATTATCGTATTGATATCGATTAACGGAACAATGACAGAACGATCTGAGGGATCTGGTTGGCCTGCGCCAACATGGCGGTGCCAGCCTGCATCAGAATCTGGTTCTTGGTGAATACTGACATTTCTTTGGCCATGTCGGTATCACGAATGTTGGACTCTGCGGCAGTCAGGTTCTGCGCGGCTATACGGAGGTTTCTCAAGTTGGATTCCAGAGTGTTCTTCTGGAAGCTACCCAAAGTACCACGTGCCGTAGATACTTCGTTAATGGCAGCATCAATAACAGACTGAGAGTCCTGAGCGCCATCTGATGTGGTCACGTCGATTTGCGACAGCGACCGGAACGAATTGCCCTGGAGTCCTGTA
>JACZUZ010000138.1 GCA_022572905.1 Candidatus Zixiibacteriota bacterium
GCGCTTCGAAAATCGAAGTAGTGGTTGAAGGAAGCGGCCTGACGAAGATTGAAGTCCACGATAACGGTCATGGAATCACGGGCGACCAGATTGAAATTGCCTTTCGCCGACATGCTACAAGCAAGATCGGTGAATTTAGTGAATTGGAAGAAATTAGCGCATTTGGTTTCAGAGGCGAGGCGCTGCCGTCAATAGCCAGCGTTTCCCGTTTGCGACTGATCTCAAAGTCTCGCGAGGAAGATCATGCCAATGAAATTCGGCTCGAAGGCGGAGTGACCCAGAACGTTGAACCCTCGCATCGCGCTGATGGAACAACTGTTATTGTTGAAGATTTGTTTTTTAACACTCCGGTTCGGCGCAAATTCCTGAAAGCGGAGTCAACCGAATCGCGCCACATCTTGAGAGCGCTCTCGGGCCTGGCTTTTAGCTCAGAGGAGGTGGCGTTTTCGCTGACTATGAATGGACGCAAGTCATTCGGCTTTTCAAATGACGATAATCTTACGACTCGGGCGGCGTCGATTTTGGGTGTGGGCGCCAGTTCATTGATGCCGATTGAAATTGAGGACGACACCTTCAGGCTCTATGGGGTTCTGGGCAAACCCGAAGTAGCGCGTGGCGCACGCGGCGGTTTGTATTTTATTGTAAACGAACGAGCGCTCAAGTCCAGTCCGCTTTCTTATGCCGTGTCTCTCGGATATGGTGAGCTATTGCCGAAGGGAGTTTTTCCTGTCGGAGTGGTGCGTCTGATTGTTGATCGGCGTAAAGTTGACGTGAACGTGCATCCCGCCAAAAGTGAAGTGCGGCTTTCCGAAGAATCTCAAGCGCATAAATTTATCAGAAAAGCGATAAAAGAAACTTTACGCCAGGCAGGTATAATAGCCGAAGCGCAATTGCCTCAGGGAAGTATCCCGAGTGGCTCATCATATAGACGCGAATTTGAAACCCGCTCGACAGACAGCATATCAGAAACAGAGAAGCTTTTCGGATCCCTCAGGCCACGTGATAACGCGATTGATAGCGTGACAGAAGACAATACCGGGACGCAGAAGCGACATGCGGTAATACAAGAGGATAAACCCGTCTCTGAAAACTCGGTTGAAATCTCGTCACAGGTCGAGAGTCATTTGTCCGAGGGCTTCAAATATCTGGGACAGTTTTCGAAGTTGTACTTGATCGCTCAAAGCGGCGATTCGCTGTATTTAATCGACCAGCACGCCGCGCATGAGCGGATTTTGTATGAAGAGCTGATGGTTACTCTATCGAGGAGCAAAGCGCCCGCGCAAAGACTGATGTTTCCGATAAATGTGGAGCTTTCCAAAGAGTTATTCTTGATCTGGGAAGGCGCCAAATCCGAGCTTGAAGAAATCGGGTTTGAGATGACGGCTTTCGGTGGTGAGACTGTTATGCTGAACTCTGCTCCCGCTATCATTGCCGGTAAATCACCGCAGAAAATCTTCAGGCAGTCGTTAGAAGATATTGAACGATTGAGAAAAGCCGGATACACACCCCTCAAAGCTGTCGCCCAATCGGTAGCCTGCCGCTCCGCGGTTATGTCTGGCGACGCTCTTGCTGAAAAGGAAGCCACTAAGCTCGTGGAAACTCTTCTGGCATGTGACACGGCCTATTCTTGCCCGCACGGCAGGCCGACATTTATCAAAATTTCCCGCGCAAACCTCGATAAGCAATTCGGACGAGCCTGATTGGGTATTGTCCTGTGGAACTCAAAATTCCCATTTTGACCGGTCCGAGCGGATCCGGAAAGTCACAGATTATTCACGATCTAGGGAATAAAATCCCGATTTCGATAATCTCCGCCGACTCTCGCCAGGTGGTCAGGGGTTTTGATATTGGTTCGGGCAAACCCAGCCCAAAAGAGAGGTCGGATTATGATTATCATTTGCTCGATCTAATTGATCCCGGTGAGAAATATTCCGCCTATCGATTCGCACAGGACGCGGAATCGGCGATTGGGTCTATTCTGGCAAGAAAGAGAATTCCGATTATTTGTGGAGGAACGGGATTGTATATTCGCGCATTGACCGAAGGTATCATGGAAATTGAGTCAGACAATTCCGAAATCCGCATCGCTCTCGAGGAGGAGCTTCGGAATAATGGCCCGGAAGAACTATTTCGGGCGCTAAAAGTAATTGACCCCGATCAGGCTGAAAAAATTCATCCGAACAACATAGTGAAAGTCATGCGCGCGCTGGAAATTTATCGGCAAACCGGGAAAACTAAGACAGGGCTGGCCAAATCCGGAGATAATTTCGCCAGCCAATACTCGTTTTCGGTGGTGGGCCTTCTCCCGGCGACGGATATTCTCTATCAGGCCATAAATCTAAGAGTTGAGAAAATGCTGGACCGCGGCTGGATGGCTGAGATACAAGGGCTGATTGAGAAATGGGGCGAAGACAAAATACGATCCTCCAAGGCAATAGGGTACAGTGAGTTAGTTGACGGGGCTAAAGGAGACCGCGAGATAGAAGGCGTTCTTGAGACGATCAAGATGAACACTCGCCGCTTCGCCAAGCGCCAGAAAACCTGGTTGCGGGGATCGCGGGATACCAAAATAGTCTCGGAGCCGAGCGAAGCTGGAGTCAGGATTAACCAGATTCTGGCAAGATTTCAGTCGAAATTATTAGAATCTCATTAAAACATCGTTTTTGGAAACCCGGTCGAGGTGGTGGTCGTTTAAGAATGAAGTCCCGCTTTGGGAAGATCCGGGAAAGTTGCCTCTTCGGGTTGTAATGGCTGCGAATAGTCGCCAAATTTGAGTTATCGCTCTATTTATTGTTGACTGGTCGTGGAACGGTCAGCTAATTGGCCGAACGATTGTGGGATAACGAGATAGGACAATAATGAAACAAGAAATGGAATTTAAGAAAGGTTGTCCCGCAACCGATTCTATAGAGAGGACCCCCTTTGTCTCCAGGGGAGCAAAGCGAACCAATAGGAAAAACAATGACCAAAGCCAATTGTTCAGACTCTAAGCAAATCACTCATAGCCAAATGAATATTTCGAAAAATCGATATCTGGAGGCGCTTTTAGCTCTTGGCTTGGTAATAGTATTCGCCCTAAGCGGATGCAGTCGTCCACCAATAGCTGTCGAAGAAAAGAGTGGCGCCCAAAAGTCGTCTCCGTCCACCGAGGACCCGCGGACTTTTGGAGACTCATCTGTCGAACCAAATGATGCGGACACCTCTTGGGTTATTGTCGCCCTTGATGGCAAGAAAACTCAGGCGGTTGAGGTCTACGATTCCGATGAGTTCGACTTGGACAGATCCGTCGCTGTAGATGATGATATCTGGCGCCAGCTCGATCTGGCCGGCGAGTACTATTCGATGGGTCTGGTGGCCAATCAGGAGGGCGCCTGGGATGAGGGGCAGTATTATTTTGAGCGTGCGCTTACTATTCTTGGCTCGCTTGACGTAACTCCCGAAGGAGACTCTCCAACACCCGAATCGAGGCGTTATAACAATTTGATTGAGAATATTGTAGCCGCCTATCATGTCACTCTTCTCTCGCTAGGTAAACTCCCTGCCGATATTTCGCCATCAGCGTTGATCGAAAAATTCGGTGGGCTGGAAAATATTCTGATTGACACCACCGAGATCAGTCCGGTTCCAATTGATACGGTCATTACCTATGACATGCCGATCAAATTCAATGATCGGGTTAGGGCGTCAATTAGATATTTTCAAACCGACGCACGCGACGCGTTCCTGCGTTACTACAGCCGCTCGACAAAATATCTGCCAATGATTAAGGAAATAATCCGCTCTTACGGACTACCCGAAGATCTTTGTTATCTCCCTCTGGTTGAATCAGGATACAATGCCAACGCCTATTCATGGGCGCGCGCTGTTGGACTCTGGCAGTTTATTTCGTCAACGGGGCGTATGTATGGTCTGAACCGCTCCTGGTGGTACGACGAAAGACGCGACCCGGTTAAAGCGACTCACTCCGCCTGCCGCTTTTTCAAAGACCTATACAGAGAATTCGGCGACTGGGAGCTCGCTCTGGCGGCATACAACGGCGGGCCCGGCAAAGTTCGCCGAACCATAAAAAGAGACAAGACCCGCAATTTCTGGAAGCTCCGTCATTTGCGCCGCGAGACCAGAAACTATGTGCCGCTTTACATGGCGGCAACGATTATTCTCAAAAATCCGCGCAAGTACGGATTTGAGCCGGCCCTGGTTGATTTTGAGGCGCCGCTTGATTACGAAGTAGTGACTGTTAAGAAGTGTCTTGAATTCAAAACAATCGCGGCCTCTGTTGGCGTATCCGTGAAAGAGATATCAGACTTAAATCCTGAGCTTTTGCGAAAACACACACCACCGGACGCCAAGAGCTACAAACTCAAAATACCGCGCAAGACTAAAGATCGTTTTTGGGCCGCTTATCCGAGTATGGAATCTCCGCGAGAAACCAGCTGGGTTCGCCACAAGATCAGAAAAGGCCAAACCGTTTCGACCATCGCCGCAAAATATGGCGTTTCACAATACGCAATCAGGCAGGCCAACAACCTGCGCTCCTCGCGAATTTACGCCGGAAAAATTCTCGTCGTTCCCGTACCACTGGACGGCAAAGCCAGCGCGAGACCAACGACTAAGCGCAAATCGAAGAACGGTGTCTATGTCGTTCGACGTGGTGACACAGTATATGACATCGCCCGGGCGTTCGCTGTGACCATGTCGTCTGTCAAGTCTCTGAATAACCTGGGCTCAAGAAGCCGAATTTATGTCGGGCAGAGATTAAGAATTTCCGGTAAGGCAACCTCGGCGCCAACATACGCCACTATGAAACGCAAAAAAGGATCAACCGCGAAGAATACTGCTTCAAAGAACGCCTCTTCAAAGAACACAAAGTTCGTATCACATCGTGTTCGCAGAGGCGAAAATCTAACCGTTATCGCGCGCAACTACGGCGTAACTGTTACGGAACTTCGCCAATGGAATAATCTTAGCAGATCTTCGATCTTACACCCAAGCCAGACTTTGCGAATCGGAAGCTCCGGCCAGATTTCGAGCGGCTCATCAAGAACATACAAAGTTCGCCGTGGCGACTCGCTCTGGAAAATCGCGCGCCGATATGGCGTCAGCGTTTCTGATCTTCGCAGTTGGAACAATTTGCGTTCTGGCTCCAAGCTGCGAATCGGGCAAACTCTCAAGCTTGGCTCCGCTCGGTTCTCCGGCGGACGGTGGAAATGGCATACGGTGCGTCGTGGCGAGAACCTGACGGCAATCGCTATGCGCTACAGGACAACCATAGATCGCATCGCGCGTGATAACAATATCTATAATCCCAGCTCGATTAAGGTTGGAGATCGATTAAAAATACAAGGCTCATAGAATTCGAAAAGCGAAGAGGCTAGGTAAATGGCTAACAAAAGAGATATCATTATAGCGTTCGTAATTGGAGGGGTCTTTCTGTTTGGTATGGGCCTTATGACTCTGCTTTTCATTTTCGCTTGGAGCGATCAGGGTGAGTACATTGACTCCGGCTCAGGACAAATTGCAATCGTCGAGGTGTTCGGTCCGATTTATGATTCCTCAACGCCAGTCAGACAAATTGACAAATGGGCTGATCGTATTGATATCGAAGCAATAGTCGTTCATGTGAATTCGCCGGGGGGCGGTGTGGCGGCGTCACAAGAAATTTACTACGCGATTGAGCGAGCACGCAATGATCAGGGCAAGATTGTCGTTATCTCGATGAGCTCGGTAGCCGCGTCGGGGGGCTATTACCTGGCCTGCGCAGGTGATATTTTGGTGGCCAACCCTGGCACTCTGACCGGTTCAATCGGAGTAATAGTCCAGTATCCAACTTTCGGCGAGTTGCTTGAGAAGATCGGGATTAAGTACGAGACCGTTAAGTCAGGCGACTTAAAGGACGTAGGTAATCCATCCCGGTCGATGACCAACGAGGAAAAACTAATGTTCAAATCTGTCATTATGGATAGCTATGAGCAGTTTGTCG
>JACZUZ010000139.1 GCA_022572905.1 Candidatus Zixiibacteriota bacterium
GCTCAACAAAACTCGCAACACGAATTTTGTCACTGTCATGAATTACAGTAAAACTGTCAATCTTTCTAATCACTAGTAGATGTTCATTACCGTTTGGGTCGCTAAAATTGACCTTCAGTCTGTAACCCTTAGGGAAGCCCCCGTGAGCAACAAAAATAACCCAATCGAATGGCAGTTCTCTCACACTGAAATCGACCTTAACAGCATTTGCATCTTTACCTGTCAAAATTCTGACATATACTCCACGCTCAGCCAAGTTAGTCGCCACATCTGCAGTTTCGGGATGACTTAAACTACACGGATCAATTAGTAAAGCCGTGCGCAATCTCGGAGAAAATGCAATGTTCCGTAGAACGTGAAGGCCGCAATCGGGGTATACCAAAAAATGCCCAGTCGGGACCTGCTTTATTGCTGCACCATATAGCAGTCCTGATGTGAAAATGATACAATACGAATAGTGCGACAATTCAAATTCACTAATGTCTATTCCCAAGTTGGCGCTGATTTGTTCCTCAATACAAGTTTTTCTAGAATAGTTCACCTCTTCCTCGAATCTTCGATAAAGACCGTCGGTGATCTGCACACTTTCCCTACTTTTACGTGGCAACTTCTTTAGGTGCGCGCACAAATAACTAGCGAGGTTTACAGCTACTACAGATCCAACTTCTTCAGTATCCTCTACTAAGACTAATACTTCAGAATCAAAATCGTTTGAGATCGTTAAGCTCGGAGCGGCCTCATCTACCTCAAGAATTTGATTTGTGCGGAGCGATTGAAAAAGCGCTTCAATCGCATTATCTGATCTAAACCTGAGTGATGGCTTGTCTGAATTTGGTCGAAGGATTTGATCTAGTGGCTGTACGACACGAACCTGAGAAGGAGAGAAATTTTTATTCAATTCATATCGCGCATTGGACGGAAGATCAGCCTGAAATAGCGTATCAAATTCACATATATTGAAAAGGTTTGAGCGACGAATCACTTCGTTTTGAAAATCCCGCCGACCAAGCCGCGGAGATTCTACTACAGAGAAGTACTTGCCCCACTCACTCCTTGCGCTTGATAGTATGGCAGCGATACAACGATTTCCAACTACGGCCATCTCAGGTATTATGTTATTATTCATTTAGGCTGGGTCGGGGGTCCCATTTTTCAGGTAAGTTTTCGTGGGCGGCAAATGTCAATATCTGTCACTGTCCAGATACTACCCGCCCTTATTCAGCCTCTCCCGTGTAATATCATCATCAAAGTTCAGGCGCAGGGGCGTGATTGAGACGAGTCCGTTTTTAACCGCCGCGTAGTCGGTACCATCTTTGATTTCCCAGTTGGGTTTGCCACCTATCCAGTAATAACTCTGTCCGCGCGGGTCCTGACGTTCAATTACTAAATCATCAAACATTCGCGAACCCAATCGCGTGAATTCTCTCTTGGTGTATTCAGCGCCGTTCAAATCAGGGAAATTGATATTCAAAAATGTCTGCGGTTCGATTTTCAGCTCGTCAAGTTTTCCGATAAACTCCACAAGAAAGCGCGTAGCGGAAGCAAAAGACTCTTCCTTTGGAAATGATCCGCCTTCGCTCTCAACCAGCGACGCCGCGATTGAACGCACACGCAGAATCGAGCCTTCAATAGCCGCGGCGACAGTGCCGGAATAGGTGATGTCTTCGCCCATATTCTGGCCGTGATTTATGCCGGAGAGAATCAAGTCCGGCATTTCTCCGCCAAGCAGTCCGTGAATGGCAAGTAGCACACAATCGGTAGGGGTGCCGTCACAGGCATAGCGTTTTTCTCCGCGCTCAATCAGGCGCAGGGGCCGTGAGATCGAAAGCGAATGCGAGCTTGCGGACTGCTCACGATCGGGCGCGCACAACAGGACATCGTGCTCGGCGCGCAGAGCGTTTTCAAGACAGCGCAGGCCCAACGCATCGACTCCATCGTCATTGGTTAGCAGTATCTTCATAATGTTATTTTATGGAAACTCAGCGCTATTCGCTAATACCAGAATCGCCGCCAGATCAAGCGCAAGAAACGAATAGTGTCCTTGAAAGGATTGATATAAGAAACCGAATCTTCATAGATAACGCTAATCGAGGATTCTTCAATTTTAATTCCCAATGCGCCCATCTGAAAAAGCGACTCTGACTCGAACATGTATCCGAGGCTTTTCACACGCAGGCGCGACAAGGCCGACAATGTCACCAGACGGAATCCCGATTGCGAGTCGCGCACTTTCTGACCGGAAAAAATCGAAATTACCAGTGAGGTGAGATTGTTTGTAATAAGCCTATCCAACGGCATGCCCCTTTCCTTAACGCTATCTTTTCTAATACAAAAGCGCGAGCCGATTATCACTCCCGGCCGGAACTCTGTGTATACGCGGAGCATTTCCGCTAGCTCTTCTGGTGCGTGCTGAAGATCGGAGTCAATTGAGATGACAGCGTCGTATCCGTGTTTTTTTGCCCAGGTATACCCGCTTTGGAGAGCTACCCCCTTGCCATGGTTGGTTTTGTGTCGGATATAATTCACGCGCGATGATTTCAGGATATCGTGAGTATTATCCGAACTGCCGTCATCTATTATCAAAAAATCTTTAAGCGAGTATGCCTTACTGACGCGGTCGATTAGTTCGGGAAGGTGTTTGCCCGCGTTGTATGTCGGGGCTATGACTAGAGGGACCAGAGATTGTTGTTTAACTCGTAGAGGAATTGTCGGGTTTCTCATTGATTTGATTGATCCCACAGCAAGCTGTGGGGCGCCCTTGCTCGGAACGCCGACCTACATTTCATCATTTTCACCAGGCGCTTTAGGTGATGTGCGCTGATTCTGTGGGGTTATTTAATTTCTTTAAGTAATGGTCGGAGCGAGCAGATTTGAACTGCCGACCTCTCGCACCCCAAGCGAGTGCGCTACCTGGCTGCGCCACGCTCCGATTTTTTTAGCCGCCCGACGACCCCACTAACATGGCCGTGGTAGGACTTCCATTAAATTATAAGAAATATCATCTTTTTCAAGACCGTATCATGGCGCTATTTCGATAGTTCACAGTTTGGCCCACAGTTTCACGCCTCCGCTTCAGACTCGTTGCGACAGGTCGTCCGAATCCAGCCAGCTCAGAAGATCCTCGATTTCCTTGCGGATTTCGCCGATTGTAGTTCGCATCCGCCCGGTCTGAATCAAATCCTGTCTCTCCGGGGTAGGTTTGATTGAACGCAGACGATTCCGCGCGCCCTCTATCGTATAATTTTCCTCGTAGAGCAACTTGCGGATACGGTTCACCATCTCAATATCACGGCGCTGATAAACACGGTTGCCGCCGCGATTCTTTTTGGGCTTGAGCATTGGGAATTCTTTTTCCCAGAACCTGAGAACATAAGCCTCAATGCCGGTCATTTGGGAGACTTCGCTTATCGAGTAATAGAGCTTCTCTTCAATCTGTTTCGTCAATGCTCTCATAATGTCCTCACCCGGCTTGTTCTTCGTTATTATTCGCTAACTCCACATTTCCTCTTTCAACGACCGACCCATGAGTTCCCTGACAGCGGCGCGGGGGTCTTTGTTTTCGAACAGCGTAGAATACACGGCGTCTGTGATAGGCGTTTCAACATCTTTCTGTCTTGCAAGGTCGCGCACACTGACGCATGTGTCAACCCCTTCGGCCACCATACCTATAGATTCCAGAATTTCCGGTAACTTTTTTCCCAGCCCGATTTTTTCGCCAACTGCCCGGTTTCGACTGTGTTTGGAGAAACAGGTTGTGATGAGATCGCCGATTCCGGACAATCCTGCGAATGTGAGCGGATTTGCTCCGAGTTTGAGTCCAAGGCGAGACATCTCCGCCAAGCCTCTGGTCAGCAACGCTCCCAGAGCATTATCTCCCAATTTAAGCGCTACGGCGATACCGGCCGCTATCGCGATAATATTTTTGACAGCGCCGCCCATTTCTACGCCAACGACATCATCGCTGCGATAAACCCTAAAATCTCCCGAGGAAAAGACCTCCTGAACCCAGGCTCCAACCCGCTCAGATGACGAAGCGACCACCACCGAGGTCGGCTTACACAGAGCCACTTCCTCGGCGTGACTCGGTCCTGAGATAACGGCGACATTGTTTTCTGTAGCGGCGGGAATTTCATCGATCAAGACTTCACTGACACGTCTCAGCGTCGATTTCTCTATGCCTTTGGAGAGGCTGACGAGTATCATTTCGGGCTGAATGAAACTCCCCAGCTTCATTGCCACATTTCTTACTGTTTGGGTTGGCAGGGCGAAAACTACGCACTTCGAGTCACTCAGGGCATGTTTAAGGTCGGTTGTAACATCAATTTCCGAAACGAGATTGATTTGCGGAAGTTTGGGACTTGTTCTTGTAGTAATTAGCTCATCTGCTTCGGACTGCAGATAAGACCAGACGCAGACGTCGTGTCCATTGCGCGCCAATAACGACGCTACCGCCAGCCCCCAGCTACCTGCGCCTAGAATAGCGATTCTGTCAGAGTTTTCGATCATACGAAACGAATAAACCTATTTCGCGTTTGCTTTCTCTGTGTTTGTTTTCCCGGGCTTTGCGTGAAGTGAGAACTTGCTCTCAGCCCCGAAGATGATTCTTCTTATATTCTGGCGATGTGAGTAGAGTATGAGAAGATAAAGCGCCACGCATATCCAGGTATACCCTGGCGGGGGCGGATTGTCACCCAAAAACCTCTCGTAGATCATTACACCCGCCAATGTCAGCGATCCGAGAACGGAGCCTAGCGAAATGTATCTCGTGACAAACGCCACCGCGAGAAAGACTGCAACGCCAATCAGTGTTTCAAATGGTAGTAACACCACAAAAACGCCCAGCGCAGTATTGACACCTTTGCCGCCCTTGAAGCCCAAGAGAGGTGAGAACATATGCCCCAGAACAGCCGCCGAACCCCCGCAAAGTTTGATCAGGCTATGACTTTCTCCGCCTGAGACTATCATTTCCGCCAACACAACCGCCACCGAACCCTTGGCTATGTCCAACACAAGTGTGGCAACACCGGCAGTTTTACCAGCCACGCGCCAGACATTTGTGGCTCCGATATTTCCCGACCCTTCGCTACGGATGTCCGCCTTCCCAAACATCCGCGAGATCCAAACACCGAAAGGCAACCCCCCGAGCAGGTATCCGGTTAGTACAGCGAGAATGATCTTTTCAATCATTGGATTTTATGAGTTTGAATATTAGCGCTGGTTTGGCCCGTGAGCTGAAACGCATTTATCAATCGACTACAGCGAATCCAGATCAGCGGCTATAGAGTCAGCCCTAACTTCGCTCCTATGCGGCTCTCCCTCAAAGCTAATAGCCCCGGGAGCGGATACTTCCACGAGCAGACTCAAGAATTCTTCCGCTTCCGTTACTGAAATCGAATCTTTAGCGATAATAGACTTTACAGATTCCAATACGGCGATGAGCTCCTCGGGCGTTACAAAACCGGTATCAAGAGCATGTCCAAATTCTTCATAGACTGCGTGGATATCTTCTTCATTCATACCGTTCGGTTGCGCAGCTACTACGAGACGGGGGAGCCCTTGGAGCGGCCTGGCAACCATGTAGTAGGGGGAGGCGTGCCCGCCGACATCTACAAGTGCATGCCGGGGGGGCCCGACGATTATTGCTTCATATACGCTCAGCCGGTGCGGCCCCGCATGTGGGACGCACTTCTAGAGGTGATTGGACGGGAGGACTTGGTAGGAGACCCCAACTACTCCGACCCGAAGTGGCGCCGCGAACACGAGCAGGAAGTCAACGAGATGATCGAAGCCTGGACCACCCAGCGAACCAAGTTCGAGGTCATGGAATTGTTGGGGTCTGCCGGGGTTCCCGCTGGAGCTACGATGAACGCAGTGGACCTCCACCAGGACAAGCACCTTCGCGAGCGAGGAATGATCACCGAGGTGGAGCACCAGAAGAGAGGGACCCTCAACCTGCCGGGATCTCCCATCA
>JACZUZ010000140.1 GCA_022572905.1 Candidatus Zixiibacteriota bacterium
GCGGCGCTCAAAAAACTCCAGAGACCGTGATCCGTAATCAAAAACGCGATAAGGCAAAAGAATCCGAAGAACATGAATGCAAATTGCAATTTGTCTGTGCGCACTACGGCGCGAAAACCGCCTAAGAAAACATAGAACAAACTGAACAGCGCTGAAAGAAGTATCCCAACCCAGAGTTGAGCGCCAAAGAAAAATTGAATGAGAATTCCCAAAATTAACAAATACGCCGCCGGGGCTGTTGTGATGAAAATCAATACTGCTGAAAGGAAACTTGAGCGCGGTCCGAAAGCGCTGTGGATTCTTTGCGGGATTGTTAGCGCTTCGGATTTACGGGCGCGTTTGGCAAGAAAAACCGCGAACGCTCCGGCGCCGAGATAGTAAGGCAATCCGAAAACAAACCAATTTGAGATTCCAAAGCGATAGGTGTATTCCCCCACCCCGAGAATTCCGCCATACCAGGTTGTGACCAGAGTTGCGACAAAGGCGGGCAGGGTTAGAAATCTTCCTCCAAGAATAATCTTGCTCGCCGAACCGCGCAGAGATCCACGATCACTCCACCCCAAAAAAACCAGCGCCAGCAAGTATCCGCCTACTATGATCCAGTCTATTATTGCCATCAGAGCATTCTATTCGAAATCGAGATTAATTTGAACAAAAAATGAGCGCCCCGCCGAGGGAAAATACGCCGCCCACCCGAATATTTCTGAATTCACGGATGAGCCGAGAACATAGTTGCCGCCATAGCCTGATTGCAGATACAATTTGTCGAACATGTTTTCTATAGTGGCGCTCAAAGTTAGCTTTCCGAATGTGGCGCTTTCGTACAATCCATACGATCCACTCAAGGACGAAACTCCAAATCCCGCTATTGAAAGTGAATCAATATTCCGGCTTTCAAGATATTGTTTCCCCACTGCTTTGAAGCGGTATGTTAATCTCGTGCGGTTCGTTTTGTAATCAACTATGAGCGCGCCGATCATTTCCGGGAAGTTGGGAATTACATTGTTGTTGTAGTCAGCGACGAAAACTCCACCTGCTCCATAGTTGGCGATTATCGGAGTGTAATCGCGATAGCGATTACGGTTATAGCTGAAGTTAGAGGATAGTTTCACTTGCGGAGAGATTGCGATATCAGTTGATAGCTCGACTCCCGAATGAAATGATCGCCTGGCATTGTCGGTCAGACGGGAGCCGTCGTCATCGGTTCCCCAAAATATAACTTCGTTTTGAAAGTTCATATAGAAGAGGTTCGCTGTTGCATTTAAGCGATGGGAGTTGAAGCGATATCCAACTTCATAATCAAATATGCGCTCCGATTTTACATCAAGATTTATTACGTCGTCCGGATCGTTAGCGTCGTAAAGTTCTTTATCGGTTGGCGTTCTGCTGGTAATTGAGAAGCTTGCGAAAACAGAATTCTGATTGTTCAGTCTCAGATTCAAACCAACTCGAGGCGAAACTAGAAACCAGTTCTTGTTGAATGCATATCCGTTTGGATACGCTCCGAGAGGTGTTTGTTTGAAATCGTATTTAACATAGCGCATCTGCAGGGAGGCCTGCCCGCGCAAGCTGTTTGTTAGTTGATAACGCTCCTCAGCAAACGCAGAGAAATTCCACTTCTTGCCAAAGTATTCATAATAGCGCTGTCCGGGAATGAAAGAATTTGTAACATTAGATGAGCTATTAGTCTGTCCCCAGTGTTCGGAATCGAAATAATATCCCGCGATTCCGAACGCATGGATTCCCTTTTTATGAGTTTGCTCTATCCGGGAGTTTATTCCCAGTTGATTCTTTTCAACCCACTGCTGAACAACCACATCAATTTCGCTTATGGTTGTATCTACCAATAGTCCTTGATTGACATTGAATTCAAATGGATCGCGGCCCTCTTTGAATTGTTCATAGTAGCCTTTGCCGCGGATGTAGTAAGCGCTGTTTGTTAGTATTGTGTTGTTTGCAATTTGGTATGTGTTGTGCAATTCGTAGTGAGGTTGGTTGAAATTGTCGCCTTCGTTGATATATGTTAAGAAATTCGCACGGGGATTTAGTTTCCATGTATCGCGATCGATTCCGTCCCATGCCGCATGCGAACGGATTGGTCCGCCGTAGGTTGTGAAGGTCGTGGTTGATTTTGGATCGAGTCGCGAGGCTGACAAATAGTACGACCACCCTTCATACCAGGAGTTCTCCATAAATCCGCCGCTTGATTGACGCGAAAAGCGGCTGGTAAGGTGAAAGCGTCCGTCAATCAGACCGGAGGAATAATTCATACTTTGCTTTGAAAATTCACCAATCATATCGCCGCGATAGTCATACGCTCCAATTCCCGAAGAGATACTAAACTTGCGCGGCTGATCAAGCGCGTATGACACGATATTGATAGAACCGCCGAAGGTACCATCGGCGTAAAGTGCTGAGCCCACGCCGCGCTGAACCTGTATGTCTCGTACATTGCTGGTAAAGTCCGGCAGATCAATAAAATATGTAACATGATCCTCCGGATCATTGAGAGGTATACCGTTTATATAAACCGAAATCCGCTTTTCATCGAAACCTCGAATAGATATATGGCTGTAGCCTAATCCAGCGCCAGCGTCGTACCATGTATACAGATTGGGTGTGGAGCGAAGAGCTGTGGGAAGATCGCCAACCGTGTAATCACGAGTGATTTCATCAGCGCTGATATCACTAAAGGCGATTGCGTCCACATTGGCGCGGGCGCGATTTGCGTATGTTGTTATACCCTGTCCGATTATTACTGATTCTGTTAGTGTTATTGCTAAAGGAGCCGGGTATGCATTTCCTGTCAGAGCTAACAGTTGGGGCTTGTAGCCTATGTGACTGAAAGTAACTCTCGCCGGAATGCTGTCTTCGCCATTAAGACGGAATTCCCCATTAGCGTCTGTTGCAGTTCCTATTCCCGGAATATCAGTGACGACACTGACAGAGCGTATGGGTTCGCCGTTTGTGTTTTCGACGGCGCCAGTTATTTCCCAGGCGTCGGCAGAGCTTGTTGCGAGAGCCAAAACTGGAATTACTGTTTTTGCGAATTGAAGAAAAGTTTTTAGTAACATGACAATCATCCTTAAAATGTGTATTGCGAACAAGTTCGCGTTGGGTAAAGACTCCACACATTTATCAGTGTGGAGTGGTAATTTATAATTGTCGGGGGTAGTGATTGAGGATTCAGCGGAATTGAAAGAATGCGATTAAAAGATTACAATTCCGCTACCCGTTTACATTCGCCGGCATTATCCGGATCAGGCCAAAAAAGGAGTCTGTTCTCAGGCGGGCGGGCTCTCTGCTGTCTTGTGTGGTTCAGTAGCGCCTCGTCCACCACCCCCAACGGGCTGGTTATAGGTTATCGATTAGGCGTTGATCTGTCAAGGAATTTGAATGAGTGTGAACTTTCAAATTTCGTTGTTAATTTCATTCCAATCGGAAAATTCTTATATTGTGCAGCTCTGGCGATCTTCAGTCTAATGGCCAGTAATCTATAACCTTAGTATATGTTACTTTTATGGCGGTAAACCCCGGCGATAAATTTGGACATTTTGAGATTCTAGCTCCTATCGGAGCGGGGGGAATGGGCGAGGTTTACAAGGCCCGCGACACCCGGCTCGAGCGAACTGTCGCAATCAAAATTCTCTCTACCCGTATAGCGGGAACACCTGATCTCAAACAGCGCTTCGAGCGCGAAGCCAAAGCTATTTCCAGCCTGAACCATCCAAATATATGCACTCTCTACGATATTGGGGTAGAGGACGGCATCGATTATCTGGTAATGGAATTCATAGAGGGTGAAACCCTGGCAACACGCCTGGAGAAGGGCCCCCTCCCGGCCGAGGAACTCCTGCGCGTAGCTATGCAGATAGCCGACGCTCTCGATAAGGCCCATCGCCAGGGATTGATTCATCGCGATCTGAAACCCGGCAATGTTATGCTGACCAAGGACGGCGCCAAGCTTCTTGATTTTGGTCTGGCCAAGATTCAAGTAACCGGCGGCGTAATTGAGGGAGTAAGCGGCGTTACCCGCACCACTCCTCTTACGGGAGTGGGAACAATAATCGGCACGCTTCAATATATGGCGCCCGAGCAATTAGAGGGCGCCGAGGCCGACGCGAGAAGCGATATTTTCGCTTTCGGGGCTTTGCTCTACGAGATGGCAACTGGCAAGCGGGCTTTTGAGGGCGCCAGCCAGGCCAGTATGATCGCCTCGATTCTAAAGGAAGAGCCGCGCCCAATTTCTGAATTCCAGCCTCTTTCTCCGCCGATGCTCGAGCAGGCTATCCGTCAATGTCTCAACAAAGACCCCGATCAGCGCTGGCAGGCAGCAGGAGATCTCAAACTGGCTTTGCAGTGGATAGCCGAAGGCGGATCGCAGGCGGGTGTTCCCGCCCCGGTTTCAAAACGGCGGCGACTCCGCGAGCGCACGGCCTGGGCTCTAATTGCTACGCTATTGGCGTCAACAGCCACGCTGGCGGTTCTCTATTATCAGATAGTTAGCAAACCCGAAAAGGTCGTTCGTTCCCATATTCTGTCAGAAGAGGGCTCGGAATTCTCTCCATTCGCGGGTGGAAGTTTCGCACTCTCTCCGGATGGTTTGACTCTGGCCTATGTGGCTCGCGATTCGGGAGGCGGAAACAACCCACGGCTCTGGATAAGGCCCCTGAATTCTTTGGCCGCGTTGCCCCTTCCCGGTACTGAAGGAGCTTTTTTTCCCTTCTGGTCACCGGATAGCCGCCAAATCGCATTTTTCACACAGAATGGGAAGCTCAAGAAAATCCTGGCTACGGGCGGCCCTGCTCTTACTCTTTGCGATGCGCCGATTGGACGGGGAGGAACCTGGAACAAGGATGATATAATAGTATTCACGCCCGAGTGGACGGACGTGATATATAAATTACCCGCCGCCGGTGGAGAGCCTGTTGTCCTGACGACACGTGACTCATCGTTTGAAGATTTCACTCATCGCTGGCCGAGCTTCTTACCGGACGGGAAACACTTTCTCTTTTTCAATCGCAGTGAATCGGACGCGGGAGGCGAGCGCGATGCAATATGTCTCGGGTCTGTAGAGACAGGAGAATTTAAGAGATTGTTTCGCGGCAAGTCGAACGCGCATTATGCGGACGGTAATATTTTGTTTATTCGTGATGGTGTCTTGATGGCTCAGCCGTTTGACCTGGGTTCACTTGAAGCTACGGGCGAGGCGGCTCCGATAGCCGAGGGAGTTTCATACTTGCGCGATTGGAGTAAAGGCGTATTCACTGTATCCACCGACGGAAAGCTCGTATATCGCGCAGGCCTGGTTGATATCGGTTCACAAATTGTCATATATGATCGAGAAGGAAACATTATTGATTCAATCGGAGATAAAGAAGTGCAGTATTCCGCTACTTTTTCTCCAGATGGGACGAAAATCGCCGGGGGCATAAGCGATCAAACCAGTTCAAATTTAGATATTTGGATTCGTGATCTTGAGCGAGGGATTAAGACCAGATTTACATTCTATTTAGGAAATGACTATTATCCAATCTGGTCTCCAGATGGTAGCCAAATTCTTTTTAGTTCAGATCGAGACGGCGATAGAAAATTTTACACGAAAGTGACCAGCGGGGCTGGCGAGGTAAAGCTAATATACGAAGCGGAAGACCTGGACTTTGCCTATGGGTGGGCTCCAGACGGAAAGAGTATACTTTTTACCACCGTCAATCCCGAAACGAAAGATGATATTTGGGTTTTGCCTCTTGATGGCAAGAGTGAACCTATCAAATTTTTGGGTTCGCAGTTTGTTGAGCAAGATCCCGCGTTCTCTCCTGACGGGAAGTGGATAGCTTATACTTCCGATGAATCGGGTCAAGACGAGATTTATGTGGCGCCGTTTCCGGGTCCGGGAGGGAA
>JACZUZ010000141.1 GCA_022572905.1 Candidatus Zixiibacteriota bacterium
GGGGCACAGTTGGACAGTCTGTGCGACCTGGTGTCGTTCGGCGTGGCGCCCGGGTTCCTGTTGGTGACGCTCTTCTCGGGCGTGTTGTCAATCCGCTTGGCGAGCCGATGGACGGGAAAGGTCCGATTGTCACCGACAAATATCGACCGTTAGAGCCGATAGCGCCTGATGTTGTTTCTCGCCAGCCGGTGAAAGAGCCATTGATGACAGGTCTTAAATCTGTAGACTCAATGATTCCCATAGGTCGCGGTCAGCGCGAGCTAATTATCGGCGACCGTCAAACCGGTAAAACAGCAATCGCCATTGATACGATCATTAATCAGAAAAACACCGATGTGCATTGCTTCTATGTCGCAATCGGGCAGAAGTTATCGAATATCGCTGAAGTTGTCGGCAAACTCGAAGAGCACGGCGTTATGGAATACACCACCGTTATTGTCGCGTCTGCGAATGAGCCCGCGCCTCTGCTTTACATAGCGCCTTACGCCGGTTGCGCCATGGCTGAGGAGTATCTCTACACAGGCCGTCACTCTCTGGTGATCTACGACGATCTCTCAAAACACGCGGCGGCTTATCGCCAGCTTTCATTGCTCTTGCGAAGGCCTCCGGGACGCGAAGCCTATCCCGGTGACATATTCTATTTGCACAGCCGTTTGCTTGAGCGCTCCGCGAAACTGTCCGAAAAGCACGGCGGCGGATCATTGACAGCTCTGCCAATTATTGAAACGCAGGCTGGCGACGTTTCCGCGTATATCCCTACCAATGTAATCTCAATTACCGATGGACAGATATTCCTGGAGTCCAATTTGTTCTATGCCGGTATTCGCCCCGCGATTAACGTAGGTATTTCCGTTTCTCGTGTAGGTGGAAACGCGCAGACCAAAGCGATGAAAAAAATCGCCGGTTCGCTCAGACTCGATCTAGCTCAATATCGTGAGCTGGCGGCATTTGCGCAGTTCGGCTCCGACCTGGATGACGCCACTCAGAAACAGCTTACCCGCGGAGCAAAGATGGTTGAAATCCTAAAGCAAGGGCAGTATGTGCCCCAGCCCCTCTCGGCCCAGATTTTGATTATCTGGCCAGCCAGCGAAGGTTATCTGGATGACATTCCGACCTCATCGCTGGGTCAGTTCGAGAAAGAATACAAGAGCTTCATTGATTCCGAATATCCCGATCTTCCTTTAGCGATAGACAAAGAAAAAACGCTCACAGATGATATCATCAGTAAGCTGAAATCCTCTATCGAAGCCTTCAAGGAGAAATTCAACGCAACGGTCTAGAGATCGACTGTGGCTGTCACAGCTGTACCGTTATAGGAAGCTGATTTAGTTTAATGCCAACACTTCAAGAAATAAAGTCGCGCATTCGCTCGGTTAAATCCACCCGGCAGATTACCAAGGCCATGGAAATGGTCGCCGCCGCCAAACTGCGCCGCGCCCAGGCCGGAGCGACCCAGGCGCGACCCTATGCGAATAGCATGAGTGCAATGCTCAAGTCACTGGCGGAAGCGTCAACCGGGGATATATCGCACCCCTATTTCGAGGAGCGTGAGATAAAGAAAAGAACCCTGGTCTTGGTTACTTCGGACAAGGGTCTCTGCGGATCGTTTAATACAAACTTAATTCGCAAAGCCCAACACTGGCTGGATCAGTTTAGCCCATCGGAAGTGGATCTGGTTCTGATTGGCCGTAGAGGAGCGGATTATTTCCGTCGGCGTGAATTTCAAATTGTAGCCAACTACCATGATTGGGGCGGACAGCTAAATTACACCACTGCGCGCCAGATTGTGGCGTTTCTTACAGGAAGATTTATGGCTAAAGAAACAGATTCAATACACCTTATCTATCCTCGGTTTGTTTCGATATCTGTTTCAAAAATTACAAATGACACCTATCTGCCTATTAAGAAGCCCGCTCAAGAAAGCGTTCAGGCAGGATCGGCCAAGCAATATATTTTTGAGCCCGGACCCAAAGAAATCTACTCGGAATTGATGTCGAGCTATGTTTTGACAACGATGGTAACGGTTCTGCTGGATAGTTTTGCCAGCGAACACGGCTCGCGCATGATCGCTATGGGCGCCGCAACAAAGAACGCAGGCGAATTGATCGACAACCTTTCGCTGACTTACAATAAAGCCAGGCAGACGAAAATAACAACTGAACTTCTGGAAATCGTTTCAGGAGCCGAGGCGCTTAAGGCGTAACGGAAACACTTTGATTCTCTGGTGGAGGAGAAGCGCTGCACTTAAGAAATTCTATTGACACACATATATTAAGGTAAACGAAGATGGCTGAAAATATTGGAAAGATAGTTCAGGTGATCGGCCCGACGGTTGACTGCGAGTTTCCGTCGGATAATCTGCCAGCTATTCTGAACGCTCTCAAAATCAAGGACAAAGAAAAAGGTACCGAGCTGGTGGTCGAGGTGGCCATTCATATCGGTGATAATGTTGTGCGTTGTGTTGCGCTGGCATCTACCGATGGTCTGATGCGCGGTATGGATGTTCGCGACACGGGAGGTCCGATCACCGTGCCGGTTGGAGAGCGTTCATTGGGCCGAATTTTTAATCTTCTGGGTGAGCCGATTGATGAAGGCGAAGCGATTCCCGATGACTGCCCCCGCCTGCCTATCCATCGTGATGCGCCGAAATTCGTAGATCAGGAAACCACGCCCCAGGTTTTGGAAACCGGAATCAAGGTTATCGATCTGCTTGAGCCATACCAAAAGGGCGGCAAGGTTGGACTTTTCGGCGGAGCCGGAGTTGGCAAGACTGTTATCATTCAGGAACTGATTCGCAATATCGCAACCGAGCATGGCGGGTATTCTGTTTTTTGCGGAGTTGGAGAACGCACGCGCGAAGGGAATGATCTCTGGTTGGAAATGACCGAGTCAGGCGTTCTTAAGAAAACAGCGCTTGTTTTCGGGCAGATGAACGAGCCGCCGGGGGCGCGTTTGAGAGTTGCCCTTTCGGGATTGACAATGGCTGAGCATTTCCGCGATGTCGATCGCCAGGATGTTCTGCTCTTTATTGATAATATTTTCCGTTTTGTTCAGGCCGGGTCTGAAGTGTCGGCGCTTTTGGGTCGTATGCCCTCAGCGGTGGGCTATCAGCCAACTTTGGGGACTGAGATGGGGATGCTGCAAGAGCGGATTACATCCACTAAGTCTGGCTCGATTACATCTGTGCAGGCGATTTATGTTCCCGCAGATGATTTAACCGATCCGGCTCCCGCGACGACATTTTCGCATCTAAACGCGACAACAGTGCTGTCGCGACAGATTTCCGAGTTGGGAATATATCCCGCCGTCGATCCTCTGGATTCAACATCGAGAATTCTTGATCCCCAGATTGTGGGCGAGGAGCATTATCGAGTGGCGCGCGGAGTGCAAATTATTCTGCAGAGATACAAGGACCTTCAGGATATTATCGCAATTCTTGGAATAGATGAACTCTCCGAAGAAGACAAACAGACCGTAGGACGCGCCCGAAGAATTCAGAAATTTCTTTCTCAACCATTCTTTGTGGCGGAAGTGTTTACAGGAAAGCCGGGCAAATATGTCAAGCTGGAGGACACAGTGCGTGGCTTCGCTGACCTGATTGATGGTAAAATGGACCATATTCCGGAGCAAGCGTTCTATATGGTCGGGGGTATCGAGGAAGTTACCGCTAGTTTTGAAAAAACTGGAGCGGCTGTCTGATAACGACGGGTTGATTTTCGAGCATCACATTGGAGAGACGCTGACCCAAGACTACCCGTCGCAATGTCCCGTATTGAGAATTTGTAAGCGAAAGAAATTTCAGGAATAATATGTATCGGCTAAAAATAGTCACACCGGTTAAAGTCTTCTATGACGATGAGGTAAACTCAATAACAGCGCCTGGAAAACTGGGCTATCTGGGCGCTCTGACCGGTCACGCCCCGATAATTACCACATTGCAACCCGGATTGCTCACTGTTCGGAATCATCTGGATACTATTTCCGAGATGGCTGTTTCGGGCGGGTTTCTGGAAATCTCAAATAATGTCGCAACAATTTTGGCCGACTCAGTCGAATATTTGAGCGAAATTGATCTTGAGCGAGCTCAAGCCGCTATCAAGCGGAGTCGGGATCGAATCAAGGGACTCTATACAAACGAAGAGACCGATCAGGACAGAAGCGCCAAATCTCTGGCCCGAGCTCTGAATCGAGTTAATCTGGCCTCTCGATTAAAGAATTAACGCCGACGAAGAAGGTTCGAAAAGCGATTCTCCGGAGCGTATGCGACAATCCGGCATGGCCTCGGGACCTCTTAAGGCGCTGTTAGGCAATGAGTTGTCTGAGCGAGGCGAACTTGACATAACAGAGTTGTACCCTTAGTTTTAGCTATGAAGATTGAGTTAAAAGGAATCACTGAATCTTTTTGGGAAGTTCATTTGAGCGCATCCCGGAGTGAAATATCTTTCAAAATTGAGGGTGTAACTTTTACAGACGGCATTAGCGCGGATCTGAATATGTCTCGAGCAGATGAAATGTATATAATTTCAGGCAGTTGCGGGGTCAACGCAAAAATGGATTGCGTTCGATGTCTGGAACCCGCCAAAGTTACGCTAAGTGGGAATATCTCTGTTCTGGCGGGGCAAAGAGGAGCCGGCGGGATGTCTCAACTGGAGGGTGAGGAGGATCTGATTATTATTGGTGATAATGAGGTTCTCGAGATGGACGATCCTATTCGCCAGGCTCTAATTTCTTCGATTCCCATGAAACCGCTTTGCGATGAGAGCTGTCTGGGTCTCTGCCAACATTGCGGAGTCAACCGAAATCAATTTCATTGCGATTGCGAATCCCGGCGCGATGATCCGCGCTGGGAAGCTTTGAATGATTTGAAATCGAGGGTTGCAGGTGCCGATGAGGTATCTGGCTAGAACCGGATGTTTTCTAAAGCTGAGAGAAATAAACTGGCTGAACGATCAGAGCTTAAGTAGAAATACAGCAAGGACTTATTCAGGGAGATAAATATGGCTCATCCAAAACGAAGGCATTCGCGCGCGCGAGGGCGCAAGAGAAGAACCAACTGGAAAATAGATGTTCCTACAGTAGTAGCCTGCAAGAGTTGCGGACAGAAGAAGCTGCAGCACTTCATTTGTCCCAACTGTGGTTTCTATCGTGAGATGGAAATGATAGAAGTGGACGACTAACGCCTACGCTTGAGAGTAATGGGGTCACCCAATTATTCGATCCGGAAGGAAAATCCCACTTTTGTTGAGATACCCGGCTTTCTTATATTCTTACCCAATATGGCAATAGGATTCAGGAACATTGCTCAAATCAAAACATGAGAGCGGGAATAAGAGCAGGGCTGAGAAATTAACAACCGAGACATGGATTATTATAGGATAGCCTTTCAAGAATACCTCTTCAAGGTTTCTGCAACTAGTCAGATGCCGGATTAGAAATGCGCAAGTGTGATGAACGACATTAACAATAAGCAACAGCCAACACGTCGCCTTAGAATCGGAGTCGACGTTATGGGCTCGGATCGCGGGCCAGCCGTGGTGGGACAGGGCGCGATTGATGCCGCCATAGATGCGCCCGACACGCTCGAAATTACGCTTGTTGGAAACAAGACCATTATAGAAGAGCTTATCCGTTCACAACACAACAAACCTGAAAATTTGCGCGTAGCTCATGCGGAAGCGGAAATTCAAATGACCGACTCTCCCTCTGAGGCGGTAAAAAAGCCAAACACATCGGTTGCAGTTGGAATAAATCTTCTAAAGTCAGGACAGATAGACGCGTTCGTTTCCGCGAGCAATACCGGAGCGGTTATGGCGGGTTCGCTTCTTACTCTGGGTAGATTGCCCGGAGTAAATAGACCGGCAATTATGGCGCTTTTCCC
>JACZUZ010000142.1 GCA_022572905.1 Candidatus Zixiibacteriota bacterium
TCTATCGACTCCACTTTTCGAAGCTTCCAATCCCCGGTATATGTTGCCGCCGCCAACCACAACGGCGACTTCTGCGCCCAACTCAGTCAATTCTTTGAGTTGCTCGCAGATCGCACTAACGATAGCAGGGTCAATACCGAAGGATTTTGAGCCCATCAGGGCTTCACCGGAAAGCTTTATGAGGGGTCTTTTGTACTTCAGAGTTTCCATGCCATCCCTATATAGCAAGAGCGGCCATCCTTTTCAAGGATAGGCGTTCGATTATGCGGAAGTAGTTGGAAGGGAATAGAGTACGCCTCAGACAAGATTAGTGAGCCAGAAGGCTCAGATTCACATTTTAACTTCTCCCAAATATTTATCCAGCCAATCCAGGGTTTCTTTTACGAGTTGATCGCGCGGAACGAAATGCCCTGCTTCATAAAGGACATAGCGTTTATGCTCAGGATGTGTGCCGAACAATTGAAACATTGGCTTTTGAGATGTTTCCACTGGAAAGTATTGGTCATATTTCCCGTTCAACATCAGTACGGGAGTTTTCATCCGAGGCAGATAATTAACCGGCTCTACTTCTGGTAATGAGTTTTGAAAAGATATCCCAGCAACAAATAAAACTGAAACCTTAATCCGCGTCTCGACAGCTGGCACAATTGCCCCCAAAGCGGCGCCCCAACTCAAGCCATAATAAGCAAGTTTTTGAGAGTTAATGTCCTGCCTCGTTTCCAGGTAGTCTATTGATCTGCTAAAATCTTTTACCCACATCACCACGTGTTCTTTGTAAAAATTCGTTTCATCGGGATAATCGCTATCAAGCTCGTCTCCGCGTGTAAGTGTTCCTTTATATATTGGGAACATCACCGCGCGGCCGCTCTTAAGTATAAAGTCGAAGTGCCGGTTTCTGTACCGTTGGATGGGACTAGCGTCTTTTGCATGTATTGCGTCCGAACCGGGAAAAATGATAACAGTTTGATAGGGAGGGTCGCTATTTTTCGGCAGGAATAGGTATGCGGTGACTCTCTCATTTCCATAGGCGGCGTCGAAAGTAATGACTTCCTCTATGGCGTCATCCCCACTGTCATCGAAGTTTTCCTGTTTGGCGTTAAGTTCAGTTTTATCATAGGCATACATGCCCAGGAAAATCTTAAATGTTTCATCAGACACGGGCTTTTGACTCAAGAAATCTCTATACGGAAGCTTAATCGTCCGAGTTAAGGAAGCAAGATTCTCCTCTTTATCAATATATTTTATACAGCGAAATCCGTTGGTGGGAGACCGATCAAAGGTATGCTGGGTGTAAGCGTCATTGAATGAATAGGCGGGGTCGTTCCAGCCACCTCCCATTATGAATCGTTGACCACTTTCGTTAGATTCATTCTGGCACCATTCCCGGACGTTCCCTGCCATGCCATAAGCGCCGGAGGGGTTCATTCCCTTGTGACTTTCAACATCCGTTGGGCCGTCGCCAAAATTACTCAATGGAACAATTGCATAACTTAACTGAGGTCCTGCGGCGGCGCTCCAATGAAAAATCGTGGGCAGGTTTTTCCCCGCAAATTCGGCATAGGCCGCCGCCTCGTACCAGCTGACACCCATGACCGGAAAATTTTCTTCGCCAGTAGGATAATCCCCGACTTCCCAGGTTGCCGGGCCAAATCTGCCCGTCTTATCCTTAAAGTTATCCATCGCTTCTTCCCACGAAATCAATGCGCTATCCCTTACAAATGGATGTTTCCAGAATATTCTGTTTCGGTAACCACCGCCGTCAACGAACTTTTTGAAGTCGCTATTGGTAACTTCAAATTTGTCCAGGAAAACATCTTTCGTCTCTTCAGCCTTTATGTGATCAAGCCCGGGAAGCGAAAGTGACCTTTTCCCTCCGCGCGCACGTATCATTCCAGTCGGTATAGATCCCACAGTATCTAGTGTATAACTCCTTTTGTTCAACCGATAAGACAAATTCGCGACTTCGACAGTTTCAAATCCTTCCTTTACGATTCTTAGTCTTGAGAAACCCTGAGGAAATCTGAGACTATCTATCGGTGTTCGACCCAGATATTCCCATTTCTCATCCACCGCGCTGTATTCTCTTCGATAAATGTCAGCTCCTTCGGGATCAGAATTCATACTAATGATTCTCGAAACCGTCGGCCAAAGTTTGCTGAGTCGAGGGCTGTCTGGAACAACCACCTCAACTCTCTCTGCGAGCGCAAATGCCGCATAATAGTTTCGCTCCTTAACCAGTATTTCAATCTGAGGAATCGCTTGATAGAGCGCCCATTCAATTTTGGCGTTGTAGTCTCGCCACCAGAAGGCTATTGCAGTAAGCGCAATGAGAAGCGTTATCCCAGTTACCATGAAGCTGGGCCGTCGAATAATCGAGATCAGGGAAGGTGATATCGAATCTGCTTCTCGAGTTGCTTTTAAGGTATCGAGAAGCTCTTGAGCTGTTGCAAAGCGATCATCTGGCTTTTTTGCTAAAGCTCGATGGGCAATTTCTGCTATCGCTTCTGGCACACCGGGTCGAAGTGAGGCGACCTCTTCCGGGTCTTCGTGGACTATGGAATAAGCAACCGCGGCGTCATGTTCACCTTTAAACGGTAAGCGGCCAGCGATCATCTCATACAAAACGACACCAACCGAAAATATATCAGAGCGATGATCCACCTTCTGGCCCTGTACCTGTTCCGGCGACATATAGCTGGCTGTGCCGAATGTCGAGCCGGTCTTGGTCAGTTTCTCTTGACCTGCGACCGTAGCTAATCCAAAGTCCAGCAGGCGAGGTTTGCCTTTCTTATCAATAATAATATTCGCAGGCTTGATGTCGCGATGCACTACACCGGCGCTGTGGGCTTCGTTCAGCCCCTCACAGATTTGCATGGTGAGATCAACCGCATCAGCAACTGATAGCTTGCCCTGCTTGATAACTTCCCGCAGAGTCTGCCCTTCAATATGCGCCATTGCAAAGAACGGTCGTCCCTGAAACTCACCTACTTCGTAAACCGGAACAATATTGGGATGGTCGAGCTTGGCGGCCGCTTTCGCTTCACGGGTGAAACGAGCACGGCTGGCTTCGTTCTGAGAGAGGTGAGAAGGTAAAAATTTTAGAGCGACTTTGCGATCGAGCTGAGAATCCTCAGCCAGATAGACCTCGCCCATACCCCCGGCGCCGATCTTGGAGATGATCTCGTAGTGCGAGACTTTGGTACCTGCGGTCAGGGGCACAAATGACTGTGTGTCGTCATCATCAAAGTTGTTTGCTGTCATTGGCCCATAACCTTCAAAATTCACACCATACCTAATTGCCTAGTTGCAAGATAGATTTCCTAATCCTTATTAGCAAACGCAAACTGCCGCAGGTTTCCGCTAACAGGCGTTGTATTTTTCTGGATTAGCCCCAAAAAAAGCCCGAACTAGTCGAGCTTAATTGTTGCGGGTCTAAAGACCCACATATTTTCTATAAAATAAATGTATTCGAGGATTGGGAGCGTCTTATTCCTCACCCAAACGGTAGCGGCAAATTTGTTTCACGCCCAGATCGGAGCCAACGCTTTCGGGCTGAGACTTGACATAGTCGGATACGGATTGGTCCGGGTCCTTAACGAAACCCTGCTCCATGAGGACAACTTCGCTATAGAATTTTGATACTCGGCCGTTCACAATTTTCTCAACGATAGCTTCGGGCTTACCATCATTCAAAGCCTGCTGGCGATAGATTGCTTTTTCCTTCTCGATCACCGCCGAATCGACATCATCGCGATTCACAGCGGCCGGATTGACAGCGGCGACATGCATAGCGATATCTCTGGCAAAGACGCGGAATTCATCGGAAGCCGAAATATTAGAGGCTGAAATCTCAACAAGCACTCCCAGTTTATCTCCGGGATGAACGTAGTCTGCGATTCCGCCCGAACCATCCACTTCAAGCCGATTCGCGCGACGGATTATCATATTTTCACCGAGTTTCCCGATCAAAGTCTTAAGCGCATACTCAACGGTTCCCCCGCCTTCCCCTTCAAAAGTTGACGCTCCAAGTTTTTCAATGTCGGTTGGGACGCCACTCTTAGCGACCTGCTTGGCAAGCGCTTTCGCGAACGACTGGAAATCATCGGTGCGAGCGACAAAATCGGTTTCACAGCTAATCTCAATTATCGCCCCAGACTTGTAGTCAGCGCTGACGAATGTTGAGATCAAACCTTCTGAAGTGATCCTTCCGGATTTGCTGGCGGCTTTGGCGATGCCGCGCTCTCTCAACAAATCAGAGGCTCTATCAAAATCCCCCTGGGCTTCTACGAGAGTTTTTTTGCAGTCCATAAGACCAGCGCCGGTTTTCATGCGGAGGTCTTTTACCATGCTTGCTGTTATTTCCATGTCGATAGCCTTCTCTATTTGATATGCGAATTTATATGGGAAGATCAATACTAGAAGATGAATGTCGCTGACCGTTTAGCCGAACAGGTATGCGAGAAACGCGCCCTATAATGGTCTCCAAAAAGCGCTTATCTTCGACGCTCCTGATCTTCCGGTGACAGGTAGGAGGATACATGGTGAGCGGCCTTACTTTCGGAATCTACTCTCGCCGCCATTTCCTGCGCGGAAACCGAGTTCTTGGTTTCCAAAACCGTTTCGCTCAATTCACGGGCAATTATTCGAATTGACTTGATAGCGTCGTCATTGGCGGCGATTGGGAAATCGATTGAGTCCGGATTGGCGTTGGTATCGACGATCGCAATGATGGGTATATTCAGCCTCTTAGCTTCGGCCACTGCGATGCTTTCTTTCTTTGCGTCTACAATAAAAAGAAGGCCGGGCAGATGGCTCATATCTTTAATCCCGCCCAGACCCTTACACAATTTAATGTACTCGCGGCTCTTTAGGGAGCGTTCCTTTTTGGTGAATTGCTCAATAGAGCCATCTTCGCGCATTTCCTCATACTCTTTGAGCTTGCGAATCGAGCGCTTGATAGTTTCAAAATTTGTTAGCGTGCCACCAAGCCAGCGCGAGTTGATGAAGAACTGCCCGCAACGCTGAGCTTCTTCCTTGACCACATCCTGCGCCTGCTTTTTTGTCCCTACGAAAAGGACCGATCTGCCGCGGCCGACAACTTCACGAATTTTCCGCTTGGCCTCATCAATAGCCACCAGAGTTTTCTTTAGATCAAGAATGTAAATGCCGTTTCGGGCAGTGAAAATAAAGGGCTTCATCTTGGGGTTCCAGCGTCTTGTCTGGTGCCCAAAATGAACGCCCGCTTCCAACAGGGCTTTAATTCTCGGTTCAATCATTTGTGGTACTTTCTGGTGTCGGTTATCTTACCTCCGGAGATCATTCTTTGCCAGACCTCGTGACGGCGGCGAACTATTCTCGCCGACCGTCAGAAGGACCGCTGGACAAAGTCCCTCCGAAGCGCTTATTGAGAAACGCTATTAAGCGTTTCTCTCCTATCATGTCTTCCTCGTGAGCCCCAAAAGAACGTTTCATCACCCCGTAACAGATTGCGCATCTTATTAGAAATAGAGATTAATCAAAATACAAAGTTGAGGGTAGATTTTAACGCTTGGAATACTGGAATTTCTTCCTAGCCTTCGGCTGGCCATATTTTTTTCGCTCGACTTCGCGCGCGTCTCTGGTTAGATAACCACCCTTGCGCAAAACCGGGCGAAGATCTGAATCTAATTTTGTAAGAGCTCTGGAAATCGCCAGAGCCACAGCTCCGGCCTGACCGCTGAGACCGCCGCCATTTACGCGGCAGATTATATCAAGTTTTCCCACGGTCTCTGTGGCTTCCATCGGAGACTGAATAATATCAACCAGGGACTGTCGTTTTAGATGGTCCAACGCGGTTAATCCGTTTATGATAAACTTCCCGCCGCCAACTTTGATT